>JACIXD010000014.1 GCA_014360645.1 Actinomycetota bacterium
CGGAGAGGATGCCGTCGAAGAAGTCGCTCTTTTCCAGGATGGACGTCCGCTCCCCCAGGGCGTAGTCCACCACCGCGTCCACGGAGGCGAGGTTGGGGCCGGCGGGGTTGTTGTAGAGGAAGCGGTAGGTGTTGTCTCCCCGCACGTTGAGCACGCCGGAGTCGGTGTGTCCCGCGAGGACGAAGGTACGACGCGCTCTTCCGGAGGGGGGAAGGTTCGTCGTCCATTCCACCCCCGAATATCCCCGGGGAATGAAGGTGTAGACCTGGTGGCTGTAGGGTGGTGGATATCCCGCGGGGGAGGTCCAGATCCACCCCGTATCGTTGATGTCGGTGTAGTGCGGCGTCATGCCGGAGGCGTCGTCCCAGGCGACGCCCTCCCAGAGGGTGTAATATCCTTCGCTGGTCCCCGCGGGAGGCGGCAGCACCCGGCTCTCCTCGCTATAGGTATAGTTGGTCTTGAACTTGTACCCGGAGGTGATGGATCCCGTGAGCTGTACGGGGGCATCCGCCCCGGTGTTCGCGTCCTTGTGCGGGCGTACGAGCATGAACTCCGCCGGCACTGTGTTTCCCGAGGGGTTGCTCACCTCCACGTCTAGGTAGAAGAAGGGCGCGCCGGAGAGCTTCGCCTCGCCCGGGTAGAAGGGAGCCCTGACGGTGACCGTGGCACGGAAGGGCAGCCCGGGATCCCGGCAGGTATAGGAGACCCCGGTGAGGGTGAGCTCCTGGTCGATGACCGAGAAGACCGGGTAGCGGTCGGTGAAGGGGAGGCACCGGATATCTCCCTGGGAGTCGCGGAAGGCCAGCACCAGCTCCGAGAGGTCCTCCGTCCAGGTCCCCAGGGGCGACTGGCGCCAGGCCAGGAGCTGGGGCACAGGGTTGACCATGAAGCGGGACCCGAAGCGACCGAGGACGACCTCGTGCAGGTCCTGCCCCGCGCCGTTGACGAAGCGCAGCGGCCTGGCGGACCAGTTGCGGGACTCCATCACGTTTATCTCCGCGGCCGTTTTCCCCGCCGCGATGAGCCTGATGTTGCAGATGGTGGCCTCTTTCTTGGAGGCCCTGAAGCGCAGGTCCAGGGTGCCGCCCGGGGCGGAGACGTTCTGCACCGTCACCTGGTAGGCGGTGTTCAGCCCCACCTTGGAGGCGATGTCCAGGTTGTTCAGGCCGGTCAGGGGAGTGGCGGAGCCGTTGGCGTAAACGCTGAAGACGCGCTGCCCCGGACCGTAGACGGGCTCGAAGAAGCTGAACTCGATGTTGTACGAGGTGCGCGAGAGGCCGCTCAGGGCGTAGTGGAAATCCGTGCCGTAGCGTTCTCCCTGAAACTTGTACGGTTGCTTGCTCAGGTTGTCCGTGCCCTTGATATCTCGCCCTGCATGGGAGATGGATGAGGACTTGCCCTGAAGCTCGACGATTATGCGGCCCTCGACGGGCTCGGCATGGGCGCGGTCCACGGCAAACATGGACAATAACGGAACGAGGAGCAGCAGCGCGCCGGCGAAGGCGAGCGGCCTAGCGACGCACGGCGGAAAAGCGGCATGTCCCCTTATCCTGCTCCACCCCCCTCCACGGGGTCGTATCCCATCCCGCAGCTTCCCCCCTTCCAGCCCTTGGGTCCGAAGCTGAAATACATGGGCCTTTCGGCCACCACCGCGCGGCAATAGATCGGCACGCCTTCTCATCTCGCTCCACCCCCCTCCACGGGGTCGTATCCCATCCCGCAGCTTCCCCCCTTCCAGCCCTTGGGTCCGAAGCTGAAATACAGGGGCCTCTCGGCCACCACCGCGCGGCAATAGATCGGCACGCCTTCTCATCTCGCTCCACCCCCCTCCACGGGGTCGTATCCCATCCCGCAGCTTCCCCCCTTCCAGCCCTTGGGTCCGAAGCTGAAATACATGGGCCTTTCGGCCACCACCGCGCGGTCGGAAACCACGCGCATGGAGACGTCCTTGTCGGGGCCCACCGCGAGGTTGACGTTGACGGTGACCCGGGAGCGCGCCGGCACCAGCCATTCCTCCACCACGTTGTCCCCCTGCCCCGCCCCCAGCATGTACTCCACGGTGACCAGGGCGTCCTCGTCCCCGGGGTTGGCCAGGGTGAGCCACTCCTCGAAACCGGCGCGGGTGGTGCCCTCGGCGAAGTACCAGGTGGTGCCGGGGCTGGGGGCGCCCATGACGTTATGGCCGCCGGGTATGGCGCCGCGGAAGCTGAAATACATGGGCCTTTCGGCCACCACCGCGCGGTCGGAAACCACGCGCATGGAGACGTCCTTGTCGGGGCCCACCGCGAGGTTGACGTTGACGGTGACCCGGGAGCGCGCCGGCACCAGCCATTCCTCCACCACGTTGTCCCCCTGCCCCGCCCCCAGCATGTACTCCACGGTGACCAGGGCGTCCTCGTCCCCGGGGTTGGCCAGGGTGAGCCACTCCTCGAAACCGGCGCGGGTGGTGCCCTCGGCGAAGTACCAGGTGGTGCCGGGATGGCGGGCTCCCAGGGTCGCCGACCCGCCCTCCATGCTTCCCTTGTAGCTGTAATACATAGCCCGCTCCGCCACGATGGGCTGCGGGCTTGACGCCGTCGCCGCCACGTCCTTCTCCGGATCCACCTGGGAGTTCACGTTGAGGGAGAACCTGCTGGCGGCGGGGATGTCGTAGGTGACGGACCGGGTCTCACCCCCGGGCATGAGGAAGGTGAACTCAACCGGCGCTACCTCCTCCCCGGCGTTGAGTACGCACAGCCATTCCTCGAAGCCTTCGCGGGTGGTGCCCTCGGCGAAATACCAGGTGTTGACCCCCAGGGAGGCCAGCGCCGCCTCCACGTCCAGCAGTCCGTGCCCGTAATATTCGTCCCACCCGGGTTCCCCCAGATCCGAGGCGGAGGAGGTGAGGAGGTGGGTGACCTCACCCGGCGTGAGCTTGGGATCGAGGGAGAGGAGCAGGGCTGCGGCGGCGCTCACCTGCGCCGACGCCATGCTGGTGCCCTCTCCCCATACCAGCGCGAAACCGGACTGGTGGTTCCCGGCTATGCGGTACGCTTCCTGTGGTATGCCGTCTCCGTGGCCGTCGCCGTTGTCGTCACGCGTGAGGTCCCCGCCCGGCGCCACCAGGTCCAGCCCCTCGCCGTAGTTGGAGTAATGGGCGCGCAGGTCGCGGCAGTCCGTCGCCCCCACGGCGATGACGTACTGCCCCTCGTCGGCCGGACAGTCCATGCCGCCGGGGTATCCGGGGTCCGAGCCCTCGTTGCCGGAGGCCGCCACGCAGAGGACGCCCCTCTCCCAGGCATACCTCACCGCTTCGCTCACGGCCTTGCTGTGGCGTGGGGACGCGACGCTCAGGTTGATGACGCTGGCGCCGTTGTCCGCCGCGTAGTAGATCCCGGAGGCCACGGCGGAGGCGGTGCCCGACCCCGCGGCGCCCAGCACCCGCACCGGCATGATGGAGCAGGAATAGGCCATGCCCGCCGCGCGGAACGCGTTGTTGTACGCGGATGCTATGATCGCGGCCACGTGGGTGCCGTGTCCGTATTCGTCGTCCGGGTAGGCGTCGTTGGCGACGAAATCGTATCCGGGCACGAAGGAGGTGGCGGCAAAATCGGGGGCACGGCGGAAGGTGCCGGAATCGCGGTAGGCCACCCCTGAATCGACCACCGCCACCACCACCGACGGGTCACCTCCGGCGGCGATGTCCCAAGCCCCGGGCATTTTTATCTTCTGCAGGTTCCACTGCAGGGGGTAATCGGGATCGTTGGGGCTCTCGGCGGCGCGAAACGGCAGGTCGGGCTCCGCCCAGTCGATGCTGGGAAGGGCTTCCAGTACCGTGAGGTCCGTCTCCCTGGGCGCGCGCATGAGCAGCATGCCCCCCGGCAGCCCCCTCACGAAGCGCAGCCCGCGGGACAGGGCCTCCCGGGCCGCCTCCGCCAGCTTTCCCGTCCGCGGGCGCAGGATGACCTCTCCCTCGACCCGAACGCCCTCGCCTCCGGGCGTGGAAGCCGCCGCGGGAGCGGGCGCGGCGACGAGGGAGGCGGCGAGCGCGAGGAGGAGAGCAGAGAGGGCGGCCAGGAGAGGCCACCGGCGCGCGGGATTCTCCGTAAGGGCGCGCCGTTGAAAGCCGGCGGCGCGCGAAGCGCCTAGACGATCCCCGATGAAACGCAACATCGCAGCGATCACCCCCATCGCCATGGAGCCCCTGCCTCCGTCTGCGCGCCTTGTCCGTGGAGCCCCAGTGCCTCTGTCCCGTTCAACTCCCGCGCCGGGCCCTCAGGCCGAACCATGGTGCGCCGCGGGCCGCGACCTTTGCGGCGGGTCATCCGACGCTACGCTCCCGTTCCGTGCTCCGGTCCCGAGGTCCATTCTGTGTTCCCGTATGTCCCGGCGTACAGCCAAGATTATACGAAAGCGGCGACAATCACTCGAGTCTCCCTCTTCGACGCATACTCTTCCCCATGACGTTCCCCGCCTACCCCCATATACAGCGCAGGCGCTCTCCATGATCGTTCCCGCTCCGTCGCCGCCGTCCGCCCTGGCGTTCCCCATACCGGTCCCGCGGGCCTGCGCGACCCAGGCGGTCAGCTTCGGCGTCCTTCGAGGTATTCCCCCAGCCGGCGCACTCCCTCCGCCAGGTTCTCCAGGCGGTTGGCGTAGCTGAAGCGGATGAACCCCTCCGCGCCGCTGCCGAAGTCGATGCCCGGGGTAACCGCCACGTGCGCCTTCTCCAGCAGCTCTAGGGCGAAGGAGTAGGAATCGTCGGTGAAGGCCCGGGCGTTGGCGAGGATGTAGAAAGCGCCGTGGGGCTCAACCGCCACCCCGAAGCCCAGCTCCCTCAGCCTGGGAAGGAGGAAGCGGCGCCGCTCGTCGTAGGTGCGCACCATGGCCGCCACCTCCTCCCCCGCCTCGGTGAGGGCGGCGATACCTCCCCTCTGCACGAAGGCGTTGGCGGAGATGAACAGGTTCTGCTGCATCTTCTGTATGGGGCGCACGTACTCCTCTGGCGCGATGAGATATCCGAGCCTCCACCCCGTCATGGCGTAGAGCTTGGAGAAGCCGTTGATGACGAAGGCGCGGTCGGTGAACTCGAGGACGGAATGTTCCCTGCGCTCGTAGACCAGGCCGTGGTAGATCTCGTCGCTGACCACGTAGAGCCCCCGGCCGGACAGCGCGGCGATCTCCTCCATCACCTCGGGTTCCAGCAGATTCCCCGTGGGGTTGGAGGGGGAGTTGATGATCACCGCTCGGGTGCGCTCGCACAGGCGCCCCTCGATGTCACGCGGGCGGTACTGGAATCCCTCCTCCTCGAAGACCGGCACCTCCACCGGGACCCCGTCCACGAACTCCACGATGTTGGGGTAGCAGGCATAACAGGGGTTGGAGAGGATGACCTCGTCTCCCGGGTCCAGGAGGGCGGCGAAGAGCAGCAGCATGGCTGGGGAGCTGCCGCTGGTGACGATGATGCGCTCGGGATCCACCTCCACGGCGTACTTTTCCCGGTAGTGGGCGGAGATGGCCTCCCGC
This sequence comes from Actinomycetota bacterium, assembly GCA_014360645.1. Taxonomy (NCBI): domain Bacteria; kingdom Bacillati; phylum Actinomycetota; species Actinomycetota bacterium. Next base: position 5,506 of record JACIXD010000014.1, read on the forward strand.
AGCTCGTGCAGGCCCAGGCTGTGGGTGTAATGGGTCTCTCCCTCCAGCATGGCACGCCACGCCGCCTCCTTCACGCAGCGCGGCGTGTCGAAGTCGGGCTCGCCCACCTCCATGTGGATGATGTCGTGGCCCTCCCGCCCCATCTGGATGGCCTTCTCCAGCACCTCCATGACGATGAAGGGCGGTATGCGCTCTCCTCGCCTTGCCGGCATGATCGACCTCCTCGCGGCCCCGCAGTCCGGCCACAGCCCCGGGCGTGACGGCGATGCGCACCTGCCTCCCGCCGACGGGTAGAGACTATTATAGGGGATTATGCGGGATCCGGGGGGAGGATGGGCGGGAAAGGAGAGGCAGGAGACGTGAAAATGAGAGGTAAGGCAAGAAACGGATAAAGAGAGAGGCAAAAAAGGAGATATAAAGGAAAAAGAAAGAGGATTCCCTTCCGGGACGCGAAAGGGCAGATCGGGACGGGGAAGATGAAAGGGGCGGGAAAGGGTCGGAAAAGAAGGGGAGGGCGCGAGCGGAAAACCGATCCCAGGCTTGCAGGAGGACTCGCACGTCTCGGATGCGCTGCCGAAGAAGGGGAGTGCGCGAGAGAAAAGCCGATCCCGGGGCGGGGGCGTCTCGGCGGCCGGCGGCACGGCATGCGGCGCTGGGGAGCGAGAGGAAGCCGAGCGGCGGAGGACGGACCGCGAGGCCGGCGATGGCCTTGGAGCCCTCAAGGGGATATGATTATCGCGGAGGAGATGAAGGCGTACCGCCCGCGGCGGGCCTGGAAGGAGATGCCATGGACTGGGAAGCGCTGCGCAGCCGCATCAAGGCCGATTTCGATGCCAAGAACGCCACCAGGGAGGAGGTGCTCAAGGCCTGCCGCTCCTTGGTACAGACCTCGAGCTACATCATCCGCTCCGTGCACCGCGGGGAGAGGGAGCAGGTCCTGGACCTCATCGCTCAGGCGGAGGAGCTTTCGGCAGGCATCACCCACATGACCCGCGACCACCCCGAGGTCTACACCGCGGGTTTCGTGCACGATGCCCAGAAGGAATACGCGGAGGCGCGCGCCACCTATGCCCTGATCATGGGAGAACCCCTGCCCGGGCCCGAGGAGTTGGGCGTGGAATACCCGGCCTACCTCAACGGCCTGGGGGAGGCGGTGGGCGAGTTGCGCCGCTCCATCCTGGACCTCATCCGCGAGGGGCACCTGGAGAGGGGCGACGAGCTGCTGTCCTACATGGACGACATCTACTACCTCCTGGTCTCCTTCGACTACCCCGACGCCATCACCGGCGGGCTGCGCCGCACCACGGATATGGCCAGGTCGATAATGGAGCGAACGCGCGGCGACCTCACCACCGCTTTGAGGCAGAGCAAGCTGAAGGAGGCCATCGCCCGGCTCGAGGATAACATCACCCGGGTCGCCGGTGAGGGCTGAAAAATGAGGCCGGATCGGCGTTATCCCGTTCCGCCGGGGCTCCTTACGCCTAATCGCTCAGCGACGCAGCGAGATAGACCACCACCATAAAGACCTGGACGGCGTCGTCCGGTATATGTGCCTCGTCATACCGCCCCGAGAACGGGATTTGTTCTTGGCTTGCAGCGCTGCCCCTCCCTCGCCTCGCCGTCCGCGAGGAAAGATCCGCTCGGCGGGTCGGCGTAGAGGGCGTTGACGATTTACAAATATATATACTTTTTAGTAACATACCAATGAGTAAACATGGCTGTATCGGGGCGCTCCCGGCCATGGCGGTCGGTGAACCGCGGGGGATGGAGAGCACGTTCTGATCGCCCCTCTAAAAAGGGAGTGTCGGGTCCCGGTACTCGACGGACCGCGGGGGTGACGAAAAAAAGGGAATTATTCCCAACCAGGCCTGGTCTACGAAGTCGTGTTAGTCGACGAACCGCGGGGGTGACGAAGGGAGTCGGTACCGGAGAGAAAGCGATTGCCGATATCAAGACCCCAATCTCCGCTGGGGGGATCTGCTGGCGAGATGCGAGTAAGCATTCTCTTGTGGGGGGCTGTCCGTAACGGACAGACAAGACGTCGGAAGGGGGAGATACGATGAGAAGATGCAGACACCCGTTTCTCACGCTGCTGGTCGCGCTCCTGCTCGTCCTCGCGACCTGGGCGCCGGCGGCCTTCGCCGCCGAGCCGCAGCCGCAGGATCTCTACACCGCGCGCACTCAGGACGGAGTGGACCTGGTCCTCAAGCGCTACCGCCCGGGATCCCAGGACGGGCATAACGCCGGGGCTCAGCCGCTCATCCTCATGCCGGGCATACTCTGCAACCATAATTTCTTCGACGTGCACGTACCGGAGGGGGGCCCTTACGGCACCGCGCTTCCCGAGGAGCTCGCCCCCTGGGCGCAGGGAGACCGTTACCTCCAGACCGACCCCATGAAATACTACAGCCTGGCCTATTACCTGTGGTCGCAGGGTTACGACGTGTGGCTGGCCAACTACAGGGGCGAAGGCAGGGACCCCGTGAGGAGCGGAGGGGCGGCCGGGTATGCCATAGACGAGCTCGCCGTCTTCGACATGCCCGCGGTGATAGAGAAGGTGTATGAGGTCACTGGAAAACACCCGGTTTGGATCGGGCACAGTATGGGCTCCACCATGGCCTACATGTACCTGCAGGGCGCTCGTTTCGGTTGGGGCCTCAACCCCAACGTGGTATCCGATGCCGAGCTCGCAAGGGAGCGCAACGGCATCAAGGAGGGCAGGCAGACCTTGAAGGGGCTGGTGGACCTGGACGGGCCCGTGGTCCCGGGAGGCTGCATACCGGGTCTGCTGAGGCCGCTTCTGTACGGAGCGCTGGCCTTGCCCATCTATCTGGACCTCCGCCCGCTGACCGCCAACCTGGGAGGTCTCGCGGCCGACCCCCTCATGGGCCTGGAGTCCCTGCTGCGCGGCCTGTGGGGGATGATCGGTTATCCGGACATGGGGCTGCTCAACCTCCTGCTGCTCATCAACCCGGAGAACATGGACAGCGGCGTATCGCGCTATTTCTTCCAGCACGGCCTTGACGGGGTGAGCACGCGCGTGGTGGCGCAGTTCGCGGACGCCATTGAGATCGGCAGGTTGAGGGAGGATTACCGCAACGGGCTCTTCAACTCCTTCCGCGTCTTTCCCACCGCGCCCCATGCCTGGGACGGCTATTATTACTACTCCGACCCGGCGAACCTGAGGAAGATAAGCCTTCCCTCCCTGGTGATCGCGGATTCCACGGACGATATCACCAGGCCGGGGGACGTCAGGGGTTTTTATGAGGCGAAGGGCAGGAACGGGAAGGACGCGTTTTATGAGGTCCCCGACACCGCCCACGTGGACCTGGTGATCGGCCTCAACGCGCCCACCGAGCTCTTCCCAAGGATCGGTGATTGGTTGAAAGGTCTCTAGGACGAGGAGATATGACCCGAGTGCGGGCATGAGAAAGGCACGTCTTTACGGAGGGTTACCGGAAAAAGAGGAAGGAGCGGGGCCTGCAGGATGACCGGAAAGCTACGGAAGCAACGCGGGCCCGGCTCCTTCCGGGGCCCAACTCCTCCCGGGGCTTATTCTTATCCGGCGGGCTAGAGCCGGGACGGTAGAACGACACCCGCCCCCCGGAGGCCTGCGAAGGATGAGGGCCGCCGCCCTCGTGCGGCGGCTTTCCCCCGCCGGGGTCCGCGGGGGCGGCGCGGGAACGAATCAGCCGCCCCCCAGCTTTTTCACGTAGATGGAGTTGGCGAGGTGCCAGCCCACGGTGCGGCGGCTCTTGCCCACCAGGGCCTGCAGGGGGCCTTTGAAGGGGTCTTTGGCCTCCACCTTTATCTTCACCCCGGGCTTGATCCCCAGGGAGGCCATGAACTGCAGCAGCTCCGGCTCGTCGTCCCTGACGCTTATCACCTCCGCCCTCTCGCCGGGCTCCAGGGAATAGAGGGTGGTGTCCTCGACCCTCACGTCCTCGGGCTTGGAGGGGATGGGGTAGCCGTGGGGGCAGACCTTGGGGCGGTTGAGGGCCACGAAGAGCCGCCGCTCCACCTCCTCGGAGATGTTGTTCTCGAAGAGGAGCGCTTCCTCGTGGGCCTCGTGCCACTCGAAGCCGAGCATGTCGGTGAGAAACCTCTCCACGATGCGGTGCCGGCGGATGGCCTTTACCGAGGCCTTTTGGCCCTCGGGGGTCAGGGTTATGCCGTGGTAGGGCACGTAATTGATGAGGCCCTTCTCGGCCAGGCGCTTGAGGGTGTCGGTGACCGTGGAGGGGGCGACGTTCATGGCCTCGGCGAGGGCCGAGGTGGAGACAGGACTGGAAACATTCTCCAGGCGAAAGATGTGCTTGAGGTATTCACTGAAGGAATCCTTGCCCGGCTGGCCTCTGCCCGTTCTCATCCCGCCTCCGACAGACCCTTGATGTTTTAGGTTTTCCAAATTATAATTTCGGCGTCCCGAATTTTCAAGCCGCCATGGAGTGAAAAACGGGCCGGCATTCACGGTGATCGGGAGGTCGGGGGAAAGGGATATTCGGCGGTTCTGCGTTGCCGGGGTACCGGCGACCGCCTTTCAGATAGACGGAGCAGCCATACCGTAACGCAAGGAGGACGCATGGGAAGGAGTGAGATATGGAGTACTGGGCTCTAGCTACCGGCGGCCTGGCCCTGGTCGGCCTGGTCATGGCCTTCCTGTACGCCAGGATGGTGGTGAAGGAAGACCCCGGCGACGAGAAGATGAAGTCCATAGCCGCGGCCATCCGGGAAGGGGCCATGGCCTTCATCCGTCGCGAGTACCAGGTGCTGGGCGTCTTCGTGGTCATCGTCTTCGCCCTTATCGCCATCTTCATCTGGTACAAGCCCGCGGGCGGCGGCGAGAGCACCTACACCGGCATCTATACCGCCATCGCCTACGTGTTCGGCGCCGCACTCTCCATGACCGCCGGTTTCGTGGGGATGAACATCGCCACCAAGGCCAACGTTCGCACCACCCACGGTGCGGAGCGCGGGGTGAAGGACGCGCTGGTGATCGCCTTCCGCGGCGGGGCGGTCATGGGCCTCACCGTGGCCGGCCTGGGGCTTTTGGGCCTGTCCATCGTCTATCTCGTGTTCGTCAAGTGGTGGCAGGTGGTCACGGATCCGGCGGGGCAGGCCTCCATCATCGCCGGCTTCAGTCTAGGGGCGAGCTCGGTGGCCCTCTTCGCCCGCGTGGGAGGCGGGATCTATACCAAGGCTGCGGATGTGGGAGCCGACCTGGTGGGCAAGGTGGAGGCGGGCATACCCGAGGACGATCCCCGCAACCCCGCGGTCATCGCCGACAACGTGGGAGACAACGTGGGCGACGTGGCGGGCATGGGAGCCGACCTATACGAATCGTACGTGGGCTCCATCGTGGCTCCCATCGCCATGGCGGCCACCGTCTTCGCCATCTCCGGCGCCGACGGCATCACCAAGGGAATGCTCCTGCCCATGCTCATCGCCGGGGTGGGCATCCTGGCCTCGGTGATCGCCACCTTCTTGGTGCGCACCAGGGAGGGCAGCCACCTCTCACGCGCCCTGAATGCCGGGAGCTATTCCGCCGCGCTGCTGACCACCATCGGCACGCTGTTCGTCGTCCTCTTCTGGTTGAAGGACGTCGACGCCGTCAAGCATCCCATCGGGTTCTGGATCTCCATCGTGTGCGGTCTGGCGGCGGGCCTCGCCATAGGCTGGGTCTCCGAGTACTATACCTCGGACAAGTACAAGCCGGTGAAGGAGATCGCGCAGTCCTCGCAGACCGGGCCCGCCACCACCATCCTCTCCGGATTCTCCGAGGGCATGGAGAGCACCGCCGGCGCCATCATCCTTCTGGTGGGAGCCATCGCCGGCGCCTACCTGGCCGGCAACTGGGCCATGCCCGACGTGGCCAACAGCGGCATCTACGGCATCGCCCTGGCGGCCATAGGCATGCTCTCCACCACCGGCATGACCGTCTCCGTGGACGCCTACGGGCCCATAGCCGACAACGCCGGCGGCATCTCGGAGATGAGCGGACGTCCACCCGAGGTACGGGAGATAACCGACAGCCTGGATTCCCTGGGCAACACCACCGCCGCCATCGCCAAGGGCTTCGCCATCGCCTCGGCGGGGGTCACCGCCCTGGCCCTCTTCAAGGCCTACACCACCGCCGTGGGCATAGAGATCATCGACCTCGGTCGCTGGCAGACGGTGGTGGGCCTCTTCCTCGGGGGCATGTTCCCCTTCCTCTTCTCCTCCATGGCCATCAAGGCCGTGGGAAGGGCGGCCTACAACATGATCGAGGAAGTGCGCAGGCAGTTCAGGGAAATACCGGGCTTGAAGGAAGGCAAGGAGGGCGCCAGGGCGGAATACGCCAGGTGCGTGGACATCTCCACCAAGGCGGCCCTCAAGCGCATGATCCCTCCGGCGACCATCGCCGTGGTCAGCCCGGTGGTCATCGGGCTCTGGGACAACCAGGCTCTGGCGGGATACCTGGCGGGCGCCCTGGTGGTGGGATTCCTCATCGCCATCTTCATGGCCAACGCCGGCGGTGCCTGGGACAACGCCAAGAAGTACATCGAGGCCGGCAACCTGGGCGGGAAGGGCACCCCGACGCACGCCGCCGCGGTGGTGGGCGACACCGTGGGCGATCCCTTCAAGGACACCGCGGGCCCCTGCATGAACATCATGATCAAGGTGATGTCGGTCATCGCGTTGGTCTTCGCTCCGCTGTTCATCAGGTAGATACGGATATGCAGGCGAGCAGGGGGGCCGGGCCCAGCCCGGCCCCCTTCCGCGCGGGCGGGGCGTTGTGTGCCCCGGGGTCGGGAGGGATATAATACTACCGTTCGTTCAGGAAGTAAGGGGAGAGGAGCGGATGTCTCTGGAAGGATATGTCGCATACCGGCGCAGGGAGTTCTGCAGGGACGTGCGCTGCCCGGTGCAGATGGAGCTGGATGCCCTCGAGGAAGGATCGGAGGGCTACGAGGAGAAGAGGCTCGTCTGCAGGGATGACTGCAGGTTCACCGCTTACCGTTTCCATCACTGGCTGATGGACAGGGGCTACATCATCGTCCGTCCCGAAGGATAGGCCTTTCGGGGGCAGGGAGGTCAGGCGGGGATGGGTCCGCCGCGGGCGGGACCACGGCCGCCGACATTTCACAGCGAGGAGGTCTTGAGATGCCGGACGCAGGTGGGATACTCGAGGCGCGGGACGTCCGCGAGATGGGAGCGGAACCGGCCGTGACCGCAAGGGCCAAGCATATAAAGGGATGCGAGCACATGGACTGGGGCATGAGGAACCGCCTCTCCCGCCTCATCCAGGAGGACGGCCACTGCTTCTTCATGCCCATAGACCACGGCTATTTCCAGGGGCCGACGCGCTGCCTGGAGCGGCCGGGAGAGACCGTCTGCGACCTGCTCGAGTACTGCGACGCCCTCTTCGTGACCCGCGGGGTGCTGCGGAGCTGCATAGACCCAGACAGCGACATCCCCATCATCCTCCGCGTCTCGGGGGGCACCAGCGTGGTGGGCGCGGACCTGGCGGACGAGATCGTCACCACCTCCATCGACGACATCGTCAGGCTGAACGTGTGCGCGGTGGGGGTCTCGGTGTTCGTCGGCACCCCCTACGAAAAGCAGACCCTGGGCAATCTCAGCGCCCTGGTCAACGAATGCGAGAGGTACGGCATCCCGGTGATGGCGGTGACCGCGGTGGGCAAGGAGCTCGAGAAGAGGGACGCGCGCTACCTGAGCCTCTGCTGCCGCATCGCGGCCGAGCTCGGAGCCCGGGTGGTGAAGACCTACTGGTGCGAGGACTTCGAGAAGGTCACCAACGGCTGTCCCGTGCCGGTGGTGATGGCGGGCGGGCCGAAGTGCGAGAGCGAGCTCGAGGTCTTCGAGTTCGTCTACGACGGCATGCAGAAGGGCGCCATCGGCGTGAACCTGGGCAGGAACGTGTGGCAGAACCCTGCGCCCGCCGCCATGGCCAGGGCCCTGCACGCGGTGATCCATCAGGGGGCGACGCCGCGGGAGGCGGCCGACATCTACCGGGAAGCGAGCGGGCGCTGAGGAGAGGTGGCCGGACCTTGCGCGTAGCCGTATACCACAACAACCGCGACATCAGGATCGAGGAGATGCCGGTGCCGGAGATCGGGCCGCGGGAGATGCTGGTGAAGGTCATGGCCAGCGGCATCTGCGGCAGCGACGTCATGGAATGGTACCGCATCAAGAAGGCCCCCCTGGTCCTGGGGCACGAGATCGCCGGGGAGATCGCGAAGACCGGGGAAGAGGTGGACCGCTACCGCGTGGGACAGCGGGTATTCGTCTCGCATCACATACCGTGCAACACCTGCAGGTACTGCCTGAACGGAAACCACACCGCGTGCGAGACCCTGCACACCACCAATTTCTTCCCCGGTGGGTTCGCCGAATACCTGCGCGTGCCGGAGCTCAACGTGGACCGCGGCGTCTTCCCCCTCCCAGACGGCATGACCTACGAACAGGGCACCTTCATCGAGCCGCTGGCCTGCGTGGTGCGCGGCCAGAGGGTCGCCGGGCTGGAGGCGGGCCAGAGCGTGGCCGTCCTGGGGAGCGGCATCTCGGGGCTGCTGCACATCGCCCTGGCCGGGGCGCTGGGGGCGGGGCGGATAATCGCCACCGACATAAGCCCCTACCGCCTGGAGGCGGCGAGACGCTTCGGGGCGGACGCGGCGGTACCCGCCTCAGAGGACGTGCCGGCGCGGATTCGGGAGCACAACGACGGGAGGCCGGTGGACGTGGCCATCGTGTGCGCCGGAGAACTCTCCGCTTACCGGCAGGCCCTGGAGTCTCTCGACCGGGGCGGCAGGCTGCTCTGCTTCGCGCCCACCCGGCCCGGCGTCGACCTGCCGGTGCCCGTGAACGACTTCTGGCGCAACGGCATCGCCATCGTGCCCTCCTACGGAGGGAGCCCCAGGGACATCATGGTGGCCATGGAGCTCATCAGGGCGCGCCGGGTTCCGGTGGAGGAGATGATCACCCACCGCCTCCCCCTGGAAGAGGCGCAGGAGGGATTCAGGCTGGTGGCGGAGGCCGCGGAGTCCATCAAGGTGGTGCTCCTCCCGCACGCCTCCTGAGCATCTTTCCCGGAGAGTCTTCAACCCTGGGAGGTCGCGGTCTCGCAAAGGCAAGCGCCCCATGATCTGCCGGTGCGCCCCTGATGGGAATGACGTCACCATGATCTATGCTGGAATATAATACCATCAGATGTACACCGTGCCCCGCACCGCTCAATTCACTTATATCGCCCGTTTTTCGTGTTGCAGGCTCCAAGCTCCTGACGGCGGCCCCGTATCGGGTTCCTGCGGGCAAGCGTGCCCTTTCCACGGGCGAGGCCTGGATCGATGCATGCCTGAACGCGGCAACCCGAACCCGCTCTTCCTTGACGGCCCCCGCTAAATGTGTTACGGATATTTGCCGAATGTTTGCCAGGAGGCGGGGACGGCATGGCATTGAAACTGATCATCACGGAGAAGAACACCACCGCCAGGCGCATATCGTCCATCCTCTCGGACGGCAAGGCGCGCGCCCTGGACCGTTCGCGCAACCCCGTGTATTCCTTCGAGATGAACGGCGACGAGGTGCACTGCATGGGCCTCAAGGGACACATCCTAAAGGTGGACTTCCCGGAGCAGTACCAGCAGTGGCAGGATGTGGAACCCCGCGAGCTCATCCACGCCGACATCGTCAAGGTCCCCACCAACAAGGCCCTCATCAAGGCCATGCTCGCCGAGGCCCGGAAAGCCGACGAGGTGATCATCGCCACCGACTTCGACCGCGAGGGCGAGCTCATAGGGGTGGACGCCATCAACAAGATCAGGGAGATACGCCCGGACATACCGGTGAGGCGGGCCCGCTTCTCCGCCCTCACCCCCGTGGAGATCAAGCGCGTGTTCGCGCGCCTGGAGGACCCCTACTACGACCTCGCCGCGGCGGGGGAGGCGCGCCAGGACATCGACCTCATCTGGGGGGCGAGCCTCACCCGCTTCATCAGCCTCGCCTCCACACGTCTTGGCAAGCATTTCCTCTCCGTGGGCCGGGTGCAGAGCCCCACCCTGGCGCTCATCGTGGACCGCGAGAAGGAGCGCAGGGAGTTCGTTTCCACTCCCTTCTGGACGCTGAAGATCACCTGCCTGAAGGACGGGGAGATCTTCCAGGCCACCCACGCCGCCGAGCGCTTCCAGAGCCAGGAGGAGGCGGAGGAAGCCCTCTCTCGCCTGGAAGATAATGCCAAGGTGATGGAGGTCAAGTCCAGCGAGAGGCAGGTCAAGCCGCCCATCCCCTTCAACACCACGGGGCTGCTCACCGCCGCCGCATCCCTGGGCTTCTCCGCCGCCAAGGCCATGAGCGTGGCCGAGAACCTCTATATGAACGGCTACATCAGCTACCCCCGCGTGGACAACACCGTCTATCCCCCTTCCTTGGACCTGCGGGGCATCCTGGGGGAGCTGGCGCGCAGCCCCGAGTTCGGGGAGCTGGCGGGATCGCTCCTGGCGAGGGGTGACCTCAAGCCCACGCGGGGCAGGAAGCAGACCACCGACCATCCGCCCATCCATCCCACCGCGGCCGCGGCGCGGAGCGACCTCTCCCCCCAGGAGTGGAAGATATACGAGCTGGTGGCGCGCCGCTTCATGGCCACCCTGGCGGGAGACGCGGTGGTGCGTTCAGTGCGCGCCGACCTCGCCTGCGGACCCGAGCCTTTCCTCGCCCGCGGCAGCCGCACCGTGGACGAGGGGTGGTACCGCTACTATCCCTACGGGCGCAAAAAGGAGGCGATGCTGCCCCACCTGGAGGAGGGAGAGGTCCTGTCCCTCCAGGGGCCGCCGGAGCTGAAGCGGGGCGAGACGCAGCCCCCGCCGCGCTACAGCCAGGGCAAGCTCATCGAGAAGATGGAGGAACTGGGCCTGGGCACCAAGTCCACCCGCCACTCCATCATCGAGAGCCTCTACCAGAGGGGCTATATCTACGGAGACCCCATCACCCCCACCGAGACGGGCGTGGCGGTCACCGAGGCCTTGCGCAGATTCGCCGGGGTCATCTCCTCGCCCGAGATGACCGCCGCCCTGGAGCGGGACATGGACGCCATAGCCGAGGGGGTGGAGACCCAGCAGGAGGTGGTGGACAAGTCCCGCGACATCCTGGCCGGCGTGATGCACCTCCTGGAGAACAGCCGGGACGAGGTGGCGGCGGAGATCCGCAACGGCATCAAGGAGGACCGCATCCTGGGGACCTGTCCCTCCTGCGGGTCCAATCTGCGCATAGTGAAGGCCAAGAAGAGCAAGAAGAGGTTCGTGGGCTGTAGCGGATATCCCGATTGCACCACCACCTATCCCCTGCCCCAGACGGGGACCATCATGCCCACGGGGGAGATCTGCCCGGATTGCGGCTCCCCCAAGGTCCGCGCCGTGAACAAGGGGCGCAAGCCATGGACCTTCTGCCTCGACCCCTCCTGCCCCAGCAAGAAGGAGGCGAGGGGCGGCGAGGAGGCGGAGGGGAAATAGGGTCACCCGGCGCGGGCCGCGAGGATATCCCGTCCCCGGTCACCCTCTCCGCGGATGCCTGGCGATCCAGGATGTGCTGCCGCCCGCCCCCCCATGCCCCATCCCTCCGGACCCGCGCGGGAGACGGCAATCCGTCCTCCGTTCGCGGACGCCGCGAGAGCTCCGTCCTCGACCAAGGCGGCGGGGGCGCGATTTGCGCGCGCGCGAGGGCTTGTAGGAAAATAGCCTAAACGTGCGCGGCGAGCAGAGGAGGTCCTATGCGCAAGGTAACGGTGATCGGGGCGGGTCAGGTGGGATCCACCACCGCCATGCGCGTGGCGGAACAGGGGATCGCCGACGTGGCCCTCATCGACATCTACGGAGACCTGGCGCGGGGCAAGGCGCTGGACATCGCGCAGTCGCTGCCCCTCACCGCCTCCTCCTCCCGGGTGCGGGGCGGGAGCGATTACGCCCTCGCGGAGGGGAGCGAGGTGGTGGTGATTACGGCGGGGTTTCCGCGTGCCCCCGGCATGTCCCGCTCCGACCTGCTGGAGAAGAACGCGGCGGTGGTGCGGGATGTGGTGGAGGGGGTAAAGGAGGCGGCGCCGGGGGCGGTGCTGATCATGGTCACCAACCCCCTGGACGAGATGACCCGCCTGGCCTGGCTGCTGACGGGCTGGGAGAGGGAAAGGGTCATGGGCATGGCGGGGCTGCTGGACGGGTCGCGTCTCGCCTGCTTCGCCGCCGAGGAGCTGGGCGTGCCGCCGGGACAGGTCCAGCCGGTGGTGCTGGGAAGCCACGGCGATGCCATGCTCCCTCTGCCGCGCCTCACCTCCGTGGCCGGGGTGCCCCTGAGCGAGCTCCTTTCCCCCGAGAAGCTGGAGGAGCTGAACGCCAGGACCAGGGAGGGTGGCGCGGAGATCGTCTCCCTGCTCAAGCAGGGCAGCGCCTATTACGCCCCCTCGGCCTGCGTGGCTCGCATGGTGAGGGCGGTGCTTATGGACGAGGACATGCAGGTGGTGGCGAGCGTGAGGCTGGAGGGGGAATACGGGCTCGCGGACGTGTTCCTGGGCGTCCCGGTGGTCCTGGGATGGGGGGGATGGAAGAGGGTCGTGGAGCTTCCCCTCCTGCCGCAGGAGCGCGGGGAGCTGGAGGCCTGCGCGGCCACCCTGCGGGAGAGAGCGGTGGAGCTGGATGGCTGGCTGGCGGGAAATAGCTCCTGAAACCATATCCGCGGCGGTGGAGGAGCTGGCGGTGCGCGCCAGCCTGGACCTCTCGTCCGACGTGGAGCGGGCCTTGATGCGCGCCGCGGAGGCGGAGTCGAAGCCGCTGGCGCGCTACGCCCTGGAGATGCTGGTGGAGAACGCGCGCATCGCGCGGGAGGAGAGGCTCCCCCTCTGCCAGGACACCGGCATGTTTCATCTCTTCGTGGAGCTGGGGGAAGGGGTGTCCCTTCCCTGCGGATACCGCGAGGCGGCCGATGCCGGCCTGCGCGCCGCCACCTTCCGTATACCGCTGCGCTCCTCCCTGGTGAATGACCCGCTCTTCGGGCGCGCCAACCGTGGTGACAACACCCCCGTCCAGGTGCACGTGGAGGAAGGCGGGGCGCGGGGGAAAGCGCGCCTCACCCTCATGGCCAAGGGCGGGGGGAGCGAGAACGCCACCCGCCTCTGCATGCTGCTGCCGGGAGAGGGTCCGGAAGGGGTGAAGAGGGCGGCGCTCGAAGCGGTGCGGCTCAAGGGCGCCCAGGCCTGTCCCCCCGTGGTGGTGGGGGTGGGGGTGGGCGCCGACGCCTCGGGAGCGGTGGAGCTGGCGCTGAAGAGCCTGCTGCGGCCCCTGGGAACGCGCCATCCCCGGGAGGAGCTCGCGGATCTGGAGGAGAGCCTGCTCGCCGCGGTGAACTCCCTGGGCATAGGGGCGGCGGGCCTGGGCGGGGACACCACCGCCCTGGACGTGCACGTGGAGGAGGCGCCCGCCCATATCGCCTGCCTGCCCGTGGGGGTGGTGATCTGCTGCCACAGTCTGCGGCGCAGCTCGGTGGAGATCGAGGTCTGAGGGGTGCACGGCGGAGGGAGGCCGGGGGCGTATCCGGGACGCGGAGCGGGATCCCGGGGGTCCGTCCGCGGCGCGGAGCCCGGCGGTAGCCGGCCATGAGATGTATCCGGAGAGGTCCGAGATGAGGCTTGATGACCGGGAGACAAAAAGGGAATGCCTCGAAGGAGAGGCCGGGGTCTCTGCCTTCCAGCGCACCCAAGACAACCTGCGGATAAAGCCTTCCGCCTACCGCGACCTCCTGCGCAACCGCGACTTCCTGCGTCTGTGGGCGGGGCAGATGGTCTCCGCCATCGGCGACTGGGTGATCGTAGCGGTGCTCTTCGCCTTCGTGGACCAGATATCGGGGGGGAAGAGCTACGCCATCAGCATCATGATGCTGTGCAAGTTCCTGCCCGCGGTGCTTCTGGGGTTCCTGGCGGGCATCGCCATCGACCGCCTGGACCGCAAACGCACCCTCATCATGTGCGACCTCAGCCGCGCCCTGCTCGTCCTGGTCCTGCCCTTCGCCACCAACCTGCCCCTCATCTGCGTGCTGGTCTTCGTCATCGAGACCTTCACCATCGTCTACGGCCCCGCCAAGGACGCCTCCATCCCCGACCTGGTGGAGCCGGAGCAGCTCACCAACGCCAACTCCCTCAATATGCTCACCCTCTACGCCTCCATGGCCTTCGGCACCGCCATCGCCGGGAGCATCATCGGCCTCTTCGCCTGGCTGGCCAGGGTCAACCCGGAGTTCATGGGCAGGTACGTGGATCCCAACAAAGCCGCCTTCGTCATCGATTCCCTCACCTTTCTCGTCTCCGCCTGGCTCATCTACCACATCGGCTTCAAGCGCCCCTCCCGCGAGGAGAGGGTGCGCATGTCCACCGACCAGGTGCGGAGCGATTTCCGGGAGGGCCTCCACTACCTGCGCCACAACCCGCTCACCCGCATCGTGCTCATCCTCACCCTCACCTGCTTTTTGGGGGGAGGCACCATATACGTGCTCACCGTGGGCTTCGTGAAGTACGTGCTGGGCGGCAGCAACTCACGCTTCATGTACATCCTCACCACCCTCCTCTTCGGGATGATGGGGGGGTCCATGCTGGCCGGCGCGCTCAAGGACGTCGTGCGCAAGGAGAGGCTGCTGGGCCTGGCCATCTCCGGGTTCGGGCTGGGGGTGGTGGTGTTCTCGCTGCTAACCGTGGCCTGGCTGTCGTTCGTGGTGGTCTTTCTGGGCGGCACCTGCATGGGCTATGCCATCGTGGGCATGGTCACTCTGCTGCACGAGAACCTGGAGGAGGAGTTCCGGGGCCGAGCCTTCGCCACCATACAGGTGATCATGCGCGCCTCCATATTCCTCTCCATCATGCTCGCCGGTCCCCTCGCCGACCTCATCACGGGCCTGGGGCGCAGGCTGGGACTGAACCCGGTGTCGCTGTGGATCGTGAGGGTGGGCGGCTCCTACAGCGGTCCCATCGACGGCAGGGAGGCCGACTTCCGCTTCCTGCTCAACGGGCCCCAGATCATCCTCTTCGTCGGGGGTATGGTCATCCTCGGGGCGGGGCTTTTCGGCCACCGCGCCTTCCACCGCTACTTCGGCTGGGAACTGCATGACAAGATATTCCAGCGCCGCCGGGTGCCCGAGCCGTTGCCCTGCGTGGAGGCGGAAGAGGGCGGATCGCCGGGCGGCGCGGACGGAGGCGCGGTGGAGAGGATAAACGGCGGCGCGGGCGGCGGGACGCGGGAGTACGCGGCCGCGGGAAGCGGTGACGGCACGACGGGGTCGGAGAGGGGCGGCCAGCCCGGCGGGACGGAGGCGGCCGCGGGATCGCGAGCTGTGGAGGAGTGAACGATGGCGGGCACTGGGGGTAGAGCGGGCGGCGGGGCGCGAGGCGAGAAAAGGCTGCCGCTGCCCCTGGAGCGCGAGGCGCGCGAGGCGTTGCGGGCGGGGGACCGCATTCTGTTGAGCGGCAGGATGATCACCGCCCGCGACCAGGCGCACCGCAGGCTGGTGGAGATGCTGGAGAGAGGGGAGCCGCTGCCGGTCCGCCTCGCGGGGGAGACGGTCTATTACGCGGGCCCCAGTCCCGCTCCGGAGGGCAGGGCCTCGGGCTCCGTGGGGCCCACCACGGCCGCGCGCATGGATCCCTTTACCCCCCGCCTGGCGGCGGAGGGCCTGGCGGCATGCATAGGGAAGGGGCCGCGCTCCGCCGAGACGCGGCGTGCGCTGCGGGAGAGCGGAGTGCTCTACCTGGTGGGGGTGGGAGGGGCGGCGGCCCTGCTGGGGTCCAGGGTGCGGGCCATCCGGGTGGCGGCTTTCCCGGAACTGGGCCCCGAGGCGGTCTACGAGCTGGAGGTGGAGGATTTCCCGGTCATCGTGGGCTACGACCTGGTCGGCGGGGACGTCTTCTCGCACCTGGAGAACATCTAGAAACAAGCCCTTATAAGCCAAGCGGCTACATGGTGTAAGATATGGGTCTGAGTGGATATCGACACGAAGGCGCGCGAGGGAAGAGGAGGCCATGACGAGCAGGACTGAGGCGGCAAGGGGAGGCGGCAGGAGGAGCCTCTTCATCACCTTCGAGGGAGTGGAGGGATCCGGAAAGACCACCCAGATGAACATGCTCCATGCGCATCTGCTGCGCATGAAGGTGGACGTGGTGGCCACGCACGAGCCGGGCGGCACGCGCATCGGCGAGGAGATCAGGCGCATCCTCCTGGACCCCTCCTTCAAGGAGATGCATCCCATGACGGAGACCGTCCTCTACGCCGCGGACCGCGCCCAGCACTTCTACGAGGTGATAAAGCCGGCCCTGGACCAGGGAAAGGTGGTGCTGTGCGACCGCTACATCGACTCCACCCTCGCCTACCAGGGCGTGGCGCGGAGGGTGGGGATGGAGGGGGTGCAGAACCTCAACGAGTGGGTGACCGACGACCACTATCCCGACGTCACCTTTCTCCTGGAGATACCCTTCCGCGTGGGGCTGAAGCGCCTCATGGAGCGCAAGCGGGTCCTGGACCGCATCGAGAGCGAGGCCCAGGCCTTCCACGAGCAGGTTCAGGAGGCCTACAGGACCCTGGCCAAGTTCTTTCCCCAACGTTTCGTGGTCCTCAACGGCGTGGACAAGCCGGAGAACATCCACCACCAGGTCATGCAGGTGGTTACGCCGCTGCTCTCCTGAGATCCGACGCGCCTCCCCACGTCCGGAGGAAAAGTCCCTCTTTCTCGCGGCGCGCCGGCGGGAATGGCCGCCGCTTTCGGGAGGTGAGGATGGAGCTGGTGTCCTGCGACGGGTGGGAGGCGGTATTCGGGCAGGGCCGGGCCGTCGCCATACTGCGCGGCATGCTGGAGCGCGGCGAGGTACCCCACGCCTTGCTCTTCACCGGACCGCGCGGGGTGGGCAAGCGCACCACGGCCCTGCTCTTCTCCGCCGCGCTGCTCTGCCCCTCGGGCACCCCCGATGCTTGCCCCTCCTGCCTGAGGGTGGCCAGGGGCACGCACCCCGACCTGCACCTGGTGGAGCCCGAGGGCGCCCAGATCCTCATCGAGCAGGTGCGGGACCTGGAACGGGAGCTGAGCCTTAAGCCCCAGGAGGCGCGGCGCAAGGTGGCGGTCATCGACGAGGCCGCCAGCATGAACGAGAGCGCCGCCAACGCCTTCCTGAAGACCCTGGAGGAGCCGCCGCCCGGTACCTGCATCATCCTGGTGACCGCGGCGGCGGAGGGCCTGCTCCCCACCATCGCCTCCCGCTGCCAGGAGGTGCGTTTCTCGCCCCTGGGAAGGCGCGAGGTGGAGGAATACCTCCGGCGGGAGATGGGGATGTCCTCGGAGGAGGCGGAAAGGCTGGCGCGGCTCAGCGGCGGCATCTTCGGGCGGGCGCTGCTCTGGGCGCGCCGGCCCGAGCTGTCCGTGTTCCGGGAGCGGGGAGTGGAGGCGGCGGCGGCGGTGGGCAGGTCGGCCCTGTCCGCCCTGCTGGAGCGGGTAAGGGAGGTACAGAAAGAGGCTGCGCGCGTGGAGGCGCCCGTGCGGGAGGAGGCAAGGGAGGCTTACCGCAAGGCCCTCGACCGGCGGGTCGCGGAGAGGATGGAGAAGAGGTGGCAGGAGGCCCTGAAGCGGGAGAACGCCCGCATGCGGCGGCAGGCCATCTTCGACTTCCTAGATGGCATGGCCTCCTTTTACCGGGATATAATGCTCATTGGCGTCGCCGGCGTGGCGGAGGGAGCGCCCGGCGGCGCGCCCCTGGTGAACCTGGAGTGGAGGGAGGACCTGGAGAACGAGGTCTTACTCACGGGCCCTGGGGAGGCGGCCAGGCGCCTGCGGGCCCTGGGCAGGGCGAAGAAGGCTCTGGAGGCCAACGTGGACCAGGGGCTGGTGATGGACTGGTTGATGCTGGAGATAAAGGGCGCGCGCTGAGCGCGATCGTCCGGGAGGAGAGTATATGGCAATGGTGGTTGGAGTGTCCGTCAGGAAAGGGGCGAAGCCGTCCTATTTCGACCCCGACCGGCTATCCTTGCGCGTGGGAGACGAGGTGATCGTACCCGCCGCCAAGGGCGTGGAGCTGGGGAGGGTGGTCGCCCCTCCCATAGAGATCCCGGACGAGGCGGTGCGCGGCGAGCTCAAGAAGGTCATCAGGCGGGCCACGGACCGGGACCGGCAGCAGGCGCAGCGCAACCAGATCAGGCGCGAGAGGGCCCTGCGCAAGTGCCAGGAGCTCATCGTCAAGCACCAGCTGGCCATGAAGCTCATAGACATAGACTATGCCTTCGACGGGTCCTCCATCACCTTCTATTTCACCGCCGACGGCAGGGTGGACTTCCGCAACCTGGTGCGCGACCTGGCCTCGGCCCTGAAGACGCGCATCGAGCTGCGCCAGATCGGGGTGCGCGACGAGGCCCGGATGGTGGGCGGGCTGGGGCCGTGCGGACTGACGCTTTGCTGCGCGTCCTTTCTGGAGGAGTTCCACCCCATCTCCATCCGCATGGCCAAGGAGCAGCACCTGCCCCTGAACCCCGCCAAGATCTCGGGGGTGTGCGGGCGTCTGATGTGCTGCCTGCGCTACGAGCAGGACTGCTACCGGCGCTTCCTGCACTGGGTCCCCGACATCGGCGAGAAGGTGGAGACGGAGCGGGGGGAAGGCACGGTGATCGCCCACGACGTCATGCACGAGAGGGTCACGGTGGAGCTGGAGAGCGGCGAGAAGGTGGTCCTGCCCGCCTCCTGGTTCGGCCCCGAGCCGGGGGAGGCGGAGGAAGAGCCGGAGGAGGGCGAGGACGAGATGGTGGAGGACGTGGACCTGGAGCTGGAGGAAGGCTTCTGACCGCGCCGCCGCCTCGCGGCCGCCCCCGAACACAAGGCCCTTGCGTCGTCATCGACAGCGTCCCCGGCCTTGTGCTATATATTGATACTGTCTTTGAGGAGAGGCCGGAGCGCCTTAAGCAAGGTAAGCGGACAGGCATATTATGGTAGAGGTGCGTTTTCACAGCCTGGGAGGGCAGGGAGCGGTGACCCTCATCAACATGCTCGCTCGGGCGGGAGACCTGGTGGGCAAGTACGTGCAGGCCTTCCCCTTCTTCGGGGCGGAGCGCAGGGGCGCCCCCGTGAAGTGCTTCCTGCGCATGGACGAGAAGCCCATCCACCTGCGCAGCCAGATCTACCGGCCCGACTACCTGGTGGTCATGAGCCCCGCCGTGCTCGAGCTGGCGCTGAAGGAAGGCACCAAGGAGAGCACCGTGCTCCTGGTCAACATGGAGCGGGAGGAGGCGGAGGAAAAGCTGGCCGGACTGCCCTTCGCCGCCTTCGCGGTGGACGGCACCTCCATCGCCATCGAACTGGGCATGGAGGTGGAGGGGCTGCCGGTCACCAACATCGCCTTCCTGGGCGCGGTATCCTACGTCACCGAGCTGGTGCCCCTGGAGGCGGTGACCGAGGTGATCAAGGAGAACACCCCGCCGGCGCGGCTGGAGGCGAGCATGGAGGCGGCCCGGCGCGGGTTCACCTCCGTGGTGGAGATAAAGAAGGCCGAGGCGGGGGCGCGCAGGTCCGCCCGGGGCGCCGCGCGCTGAGGGAGAACGAAGCCTGTGCCGCGGGAGGCGGTATAAGGATGCCCAAGAGGAAGAAAAAGGAAGCGGAGGACATAGGCTTCATCACCACCCTCTCTGTCCCCGCCGTGGGCAGCGTGGGCATGACGGGGAGCTGGCGCATCTTCCTCCCGGTGATAGACGGGGAGAGGTGCAACAAATGCCTGCTCTGCTGGATATATTGCCCCGAGGCCTGCATCAGCAAGGATATACGTATCGACTACGATTACTGCAAGGGATGCGGCATCTGCGCGGAGGAGTGTCCGCGCGGCGCCATCGCCATGGTCAAAGAGGAAAAGAGATCATGAAGCTGGTGGAGACGGGGAACCACGTGGCCGCCTGGGGGGCGCGCCTGGCGCGGGTGGAGGTGGTCTCCGCCTACCCCATCACCCCCCAGACCCAGGTCATCGAGGAGATCTCGCGCTTCATCGACGAGGGGGAGATGGAGTGTGAGTACATCCCGGTGGAAAGCGAGCACAGCGCCATGGCGGCCCTCATCGCCTCTGCGGCCATGGGGGTACGGTCCTTTTCCGCCACCTCCGCCCACGGCCTCGCCTACATGCACGAGCTGCTGCACTGGGCGGCGGGGATCCGCCTTCCCATGGTCATGGTGAACGTCAACCGCGCCCTCGGCCCGGGTTGGAACATCTGGTGCGACCACCAGGACACCCTCTCGGCCAGGGACACGGGCTGGATACAGCTCCATTGCGCCTCCCACCAGGAGATATTGGACACCGTCATCCAGGCATACCGCATCTCGGAGGACCCCGAGGTCAACCTGCCGGTGATGGTCTGTTACGACGCCATATTCCTCTCCCACAACTACATGCAGGTGGAGATTCCGGACCAGGAGGCGGTGGACCGCTTCCTGCCGCCGTTCCGTTCGCTGTGGAGGCTGGACCTAGAGCATCCCCTCACCCACGGGTCGGTCATCTACCCCGACGATTACGAGGAAGTGCGCTACTCCATGTTCCAGGGACTGGAAAACGCCCGTGGGGTCATCCGGGCGGCGGCGGAGGAATACCGGGAAAAGGTGGGAGGGTACCACGGCGGGCTCGTGGACGCCTACCGTATGGAGGACGCCGAGCATGCCTTGGTGGCTATGGGCAGCGCGGCCTCCGAGGCCAGGGTGGCGGTGGACATGCTGCGTGAGGCGGGGCGCCGTTTCGGGCTGGTGCGCGTCCGTTCCTACCGGCCCTTCCCCGTGGAGGAGATGGTGGAGCTGCTCTCCCCCCTGCGCACGGCCTTGGTCCTGGACCGCAGCATCTCCTTCGGCATGGAGGGACCGCTCTTCTCGGAGGTCAAAGCCTCCGTATACGGCCGCGGGGAGGTGGCGGTGTACGACATCGTTACCGGCCTGGGGGGAAGGGACATCACCTACGAGTTCATCGCCGAGAACGCCACCGCCGCGGCGGATGGCCGGCTGGAGCCCAGGACCGCCTGGCCGTCGGTGCGCATCAACGAACATCACCTGGTGAGCAAGCGGGGTCTGGAGGGACTCTGGGGAAGGAGGGCTGCACGTTGAGGCTGAGGGACTTCCCGGAGGAGGAGCTCTTCCTGCAGGGCAGCGCCGCCTGCCACGGCTGCCCGGGGAGCGCCGCCATCCGCGTGGCCTTCAAGGCCCTGGGGCGCAACACCGTACTCGCGGTCATCGCCTCCTGCACCTCGGTCTTCCAGAGCCCCTTCCCGGTATCGGCGCTGGGTCTCCCCACCCTGAACATGGCCTTCGCCACCGGGGGCGCCACCGCCTCCGGACTCTCCGCGGCCGCCGACCGCCTGGTGGCGAAGGGGGTCCTGGAGGAGAAGCCGACCATCCTGGTGTGGGCGGGGGACGGTGGCACCTACGATATAGGCATCCAGGCCCTCTCGGGGGCGGCGGAGCGCAACACCGATTTCATCTACGTCTGCTACAACAACGAGGCCTACTCCAACACCGGGACGCAGCGCAGCGGCGCCACCCCCTACGCCGCCTGGACCACCAATACCACGCGGGGCAAGGAGGAGTGGCGCAAGGACGTGGCCCAGATCATGGTGGCGCACGGCATCCCCTACGTGGCCACCGCCTCCCTGGCCTACCCCACGGACATGTTCCGCAAGTTCGCGCGCGCCAAGGAGATCAAGGGCACGCGATACATCGAGATACAGGCCCCCTGCCCGCCGGGGTGGAAGTTCCCCTCCAGCCATACCGTCAAGGTAGCGCGGCTGGCAGTGCAGACGGGGATGTGGATGCTCTACGAACATGAGAACGGCAGGACCGCCTACACCGCGGGCACCCAGCGCATCATCCAGGGCCAGTCGAAGCTGCTGCCGGTGGAGGAGTACCTCCAGGCTCAGGGTCGTTTCCGGCACCTCTTCCACCCCCAGCGGGACGAGGAACGCATCGGAGAGATCCAGAGGCGCATCAGCCACGTCTTCGAGACCCTGCAGTTCACCCACAAGATGAAGGAACACATCATGGACATCGAGCTCGCCCCTCCCCATTAGGGACAGGGGTTGTCCCTCCTTCAGCGGGTTATCTCCATATCCGGAGATCGGGACTCGGCGGGGGCGGCGGTATTCTTCAGGCGTGGCATCACCGGGGCGTCGGTATGTTAAAGCCTGGGAGTGATGCCCGTGACCCGGGGGAGCTGCCGACCCAAGGGCGTTCTCCGTCGTTCGGGTCTTCAATCGGCGCGCGCAGGCGCTATAATACTTCCTGTAACCGGTGTAGTGCCGACGTAGCTCAGCAGGTAGAGCAGCTCACTCGTAATGAGCAGGTCAGGAGTTCGAGTCTCCTCGTCGGCTCCATCCGAGCGTCGGCCGGAGGCATGGCCTCCGGCCGTTCCCGCCTCCCGGGGCCGTCCCTGGCCCGAGGGCCGCGGACGGACGCGGCGCGGAGGGGCGGGGGAAGAGGAAGGCGGAAGAGGAAGCAAGGCGAGGATGCGCTGGCCCGGCCCGGCCGCGGCTGGGAGCCGGGCACCGGGCGGGGGCGGACCCCCGGCGGCTTTCCGCGGTGGCGCGGATCTCACGCGGAGGTGCAGACGGGCATGGAATACCGGGATTTCGGAGGCGATGGCTGGCGGGCCTCCATCCTCGGTCTCGGGTGCATGCGGCTCCCCACCCGTGACGGCGTCCCCATCAGCCCCGACATCGTGGAGGACGAGGCGGTGCGCCTGATCCGCTCCGCGGTGGAAGGCGGGGTGAACTATTTCGATACCGCCTATACCTACCACGGGGGCAGGAGCGAGGAGGTGCTGGGGAAGGCCCTGCGGGGCGGATACCGCGAAAAGGTCCGCGTGGCCACGAAATCTCCCGTGTGGATGATCGAGGAACCGGATCACTTCGACCGCTATCTCGAGGAGCAGCTCACGCGGCTGGATTGCGGCCCCGTGGATTATTACCTCTTCCACGGCCTGAACGCGGCGCGCTGGGAGAGACTGCTCGAGCTCGGCCTACTGCGCAGAGCGGAGGCGGCGGCGGATGACGGCAGGATAAGGCATATCGGTTTCTCCTTCCACGACGTCTATGATTCTTTCCGGAGGATCGTCGACGGATACGACGGGTGGTCGATGTGCCAGATCCAGTACAACTACATGGATGTACGCAACCAGGCCGGCAGGAGGGGGCTGGAATACGCCGCTTCGCGGGGCATCCCCGTGGTGGTCATGGAGCCTCTGCTGGGCGGGAACCTGGCACGGCCCCCGCGGGAGATAGAGGAGATGTTCGAGGCCTCCGGCGAAGCCCGCACCCCCGCGGAATGGGCCCTGCAGTGGCTTTGGGACCATCCGGAGGTCAAGGTGGTCTTGAGCGGCATGAGCGATATGCGGCAGCTGGAGGAGAACCTACGCGCCGCGGGGCTGGCGGGGTCGCGCCCCCTGACGGAAGGGGACCTAGAGGTCATCGCCGCGGTGCGCGAGCGCCTGGAGTCCAGGGCGGCGGTGCCCTGCACGCGCTGCGGTTACTGCCTGCCCTGCCCGCAGGGGGTGAACATCCCGGAGATGTTCGGTCTCTACAACCACGGGGCCATGTACGACGACCTTATCACCAGCCGCTTCCGCTATTTCCGTTTCTTCACCGCGTCGGAACGCGCGGGATCATGCTCCGGCTGCCGGGAGTGCGAGGAGAGGTGCCCTCAGTCCCTGAGGGTGAGCGAGCTCATGCCCCTGGTGCACGCCGTGCTGGGGGAGGGCAGGCCCTATCCCCCGGGGGACGGTTAGGGAACACCGGCGCAGGGCGCGCCCCGTTTCAGCGGATTGCCGTGCCCGCATGTCGGGGATCATGCCCACCGGTCAGGCAACCCCTTCGCGACCCGCGGCCCTTTATACCGGCGCGCCGAGCTCTCTTCCCTCGCAAGGGAGGACGGATTCCGTTCCCGGGTCATGACGGGAAGGGACGGACGTTTCCGGGCCGCCTCCGCTACGCCGGGAAGCGGTGGAAGGCTGCCGGCGGGACGGAGCCGCTCGCGCGGGGGCAACCCGTTCGCTCGCGACGCCTTGAGGCGGCACCGGACCCGCCCACCTCTCCAACGCGAGTCCCGGGATGCCGGAAGGGTCTCAGGCGGTGAGGGTGAAGACCGCCGTGGAGGGGTGGGGGAACTCCCATTCCACCTTCGCCCTCTCTCCTTCCAGCAGCTCGTAGAGGGCGGAGAGATGCCCCGCCAGCACGTATTCGTTGAAGGGGTTCTCCACCGAGATCCTGAGCATCTTTTCCCCATTCTCGAGCACGGTGGGGTTGCCCTGTCCGTACAGCGCGATGGTATCGAGCGCCTCCTCCATGAACGCCTTCCTGTCCTTTTCGGCAGGGCGGGCATCTCCCGAGGATCTGAGAGTGCCGATATGGGTCAGGGAGAAGTTCCGCTGGGCCTCCACGATCACCGGGACGATGTCTTCTCCCAGCTCCCTGACGAGTTCGCGCAGCACCACATTGGTGGTGTAGATCTCGAGGAAGACCACGCGGATTCCCCTCCTGGTGTCCGTAACCGTGCCCCGGTCGGGATCCCAATCCAGGACCGAGAGCCTGTGCGGCGCGCCGCAGGAGGGGCAGAGTTCGAAGGCGCGTCCTCCGCCCGTGGGGGCGGGGGTGGAATAGGCGAGGCGCTCGCATATCTCCGGGTGTTCCCCCGTGGGCTCCACGACGATGACGTCGTCGGCGCCCCTTTTCTCCCAGTGGTGGTCGTAGGGCACCTCGAAGAGGCTCTCCAGGGCGCCGGTCACGATGGCCGCCATGAGGTCGCGGTTGAAGGGGTTGCGGATGATCGCCTGGGACGGCCCCCTGGGGTCGTTACGGACGGTTCTCGAGTATGCCTGTCCGCACCAGGAGGCGAGGCGGTTGAAATAGAGGATGACCCCCCGGTAGAGGCCGGGAACATGCCGGATGGCCCAGCGGATGCGCGCCAGGTTCATGTCTATGACGTCCTTGGAGGCACGGCGTTGCGCCTCGAAGACCACGTGGCCTATAGTAGCCCCGATGGCCTCCTCTATGGCCTTGAAGATCTCGCTCAGGAAATCCGCCTCGATGATGAGGGTGCGGTAATCCTCCCGGAAGCGGCTGGTTATGGTGCCGTTGTCGTGCCACTCCAGGGACCTTGCCAGCCAATAGGCGAACCCGCATTGCCTGCATCTCCGGATCCTCATCTTCTCCATACCTCCCTTCCCGAGGTCATCCCCCGTGATCCCTTGCGTCGCGATGTCCCGTAAGTGTTATCGTAAAAGATGCGGGCATACATGATACTGCGATCACGGGGCCGCGGTTCGTG
This sequence comes from Actinomycetota bacterium, assembly GCA_014360645.1. Taxonomy (NCBI): domain Bacteria; kingdom Bacillati; phylum Actinomycetota; species Actinomycetota bacterium. Next base: position 30,838 of record JACIXD010000014.1, read on the forward strand.
ACGGCGCCGGGCCTCCATGGGGCTCATGCGGCCTCTCCCGCGCCGCAGGGCGGGGTGGAGGCTAAAGAAAATCCCCCTCCTGCCGACGCAATCTTATGATGCCGCGACCCGGGACAGGCCCCGGGGGCATGGCAACCGCCCCCGGAAAGCCGTCCCGCAGCACCCGGCTGGCGGGATGGATCCCGGGCCGGGCCGGAGGGCGGACCAGGTCTTCGACAGCGCCGGAAGGAGCTTACATATGGTATGGGGAGAGGAGAAAGGCAGGCCTGATATCCTGGTGGTCGACGACGAGCCCGACGTCGCCAGGATCATCGCCCTGAACCTCGAGTTCGAGGGCTACGGGGTGCGCATAGCCCACGACGGGAAGGCGGCCCTGGAGGAGGTGGCGCGGCGACCCCCGGACTGTATCCTCCTGGACATCATGATGCCGGTGATGGACGGCTGGGAGGTCCTCCGCGCCCTCAAGGGCGACGAGGCCACGGCGGACATCCCGGTGGTGGTGGTGACCGCCCGCCATTCCGACGTGGACCGCATCAGGGGATACAGCGGCGGTGCTGTGGAATATATTACCAAGCCATTCGACCCCGACACCCTCAGGGAATACGTGGCCAGGGTCCTGGAGTCGCGGCACGGGAAGGTGGAGGAGGAGATCAGGCGCGACCGCATCAAGGGACTGCAGGTCTCCACCCTCTACCGCATCACCGAGACCCTCATCTCCACCCTGGAGATCGACGACATCCTGGGTTTCATCACCGGCGAGCTGCTCCGACTCTTCGACCTCCACCTCTGCTGCATCGGGCTCCTGGAAGGCGAGGAGGGTTCCCTGCGCATCGCCTCCGCGTGCGCGGCCTCTGGCCTCGACGGCCACGGGCCCGCGAAGATAGAGCTGGCGCCCGGGTACCTGCGGGATCTGCTCGGCGGGGGAGACGACGAGGTCGCCGGACCCATCCGCGTGGATGCGGAGGAGCTGGCGGCGGAGCACGAGGTGGGCCTGCTGGGGGAGCTCGAGGCGGTCTTCCTGCTGCCCCTCAGGGTGAAGGGAAGGCTCACCGGGGTGGTGTTGCTGGGCCGGCGGGGAGAGATGCTCTTCAGCGAGGAGGAGCGGGAGCTGCTGGCGGCCATCGGCAACCAGGCCGCCATGGCCATAGAGAACGCGCGCCTCTACGATGACCTGCGCTATGACGAGGAGGTGCAGCGGCAGCTGCTGCAGAAGGTGATCACGGCGCAGGAGGACGAACGGCGCAGGGTGGCGGTGGAGCTCCATGACGGCGTGATCCAGAACCTGGTGAGCGCCCTCTACCGCCTGCGTCTCTGCGAGGTGCGCATGCGGGAGACGGATTCCGAGGCAGCCCTCGCCTTGCGGGAGGCAGAGGAGATCATGGACGGCAGCATCGCCGAGATGCGGAGGATCGTCGCAGGCCTGCGTCCCTTCGTCCTCGACGACCTGGGGCTCGCGGTGGCGCTGGAGAAGCACGTGGGCCAGGCACGGGAGAAAGCGCCCTGCGAAATACTTTTGGACCTGGTGCCGGAGGAGATCCCGCCCCTTCCGAAGGAGGCGGAGACGGCGCTCTTCCGCATCGCGCAGGAGGCCATAAGCAACGCCATCAAGCACTCGCGCTGCACGCGGGCCAGGGTGGCGCTGCGCGTAGAGGGAGGCGAGGTCGTGTTGGAGGTTGCGGACGACGGCGTGGGCTTCAACGCCTCCGGTACGCAGCGCCGCCACGCGGCCGGTTTCGGGCTGGTGGGGATGAGGGAACGCGCCGAGTCCCTGGGGGGTTCGCTGCGGATAAGTTCGGTCAGGGGCGGGGGCACGTCCGTGGTCGCCAGGCTGCCCGTGCACGGTATGGACGGGGAGGTGTGAGTTGGGAAACAGGACCATCAAGGTGTTGGTGGTGGACGACCACCGCCTGGTACGGGAGGGCCTGGTGAACCTCCTGCGCGTGAACCCGGAGATAGAGATCGTGGCCGAGGCGGAGAACGGGGACGAGGCGGTGGCCAAGGCCCGATCCTTGCGGCCGGACGTGGTGCTCATGGACGTGAGCATGCCGGGGATGAACGGCATCACCGCCACCAGGCTGGTGAAGAAGGAATGCCCGGAGGCGGCGGTGATCATACTCACCATGCTGGATCAGGAGGCCTACGTCTACGAGGCGGTGAAGGCGGGAGCCACGGGATACCTGCTCAAGAACGCGGGCCTCGACGAGCTGGTCAGGGCCATCAAGGAGGTGCACCGGGGCGGCGCCACCCTCCACCCCGACGCCCAGGCCAGGCTGCTCAAGGAATACGTGGCCTTGGCGCGGCGCAACCGCGAGACCTACGGCCTGAGCGGACGCGAGCTGGAGGTGCTCCAGCTCCTGGCGGACGGCAAGTCCAACCGAGAGATCGCCGAGGAGCTCTTCATCAGCGCCCAGACGGTCAAGACCCACATCGCCCACATCTTCGACAAGCTCGGGGTGAGCGACCGCACCGAGGCGGTGGCCGCCGCCCTGCGCCGCGGCCTGGTGACCTGATCCGAGGGCCGCACGCGGCGCCCGCCGGCGCGAGGCCGCGGGCGGGGTCCCGCCGGGGTGACGGGACCGCCGCCCCTCGCCGCGTCCGTCAGCGCAGGAGCCTGCGGCGCTTCTCCGCTGCGGATCCGTCCCTGTGCGGCGCGGGCTGGTAGCTGCGCACCTTGTATTTCTCGCGCGGCTGCGTGCCCGTTAGGAGATCCGACGGCGAAGGCTCCCCCACCTCCTCGAGCCTTTCCTCTTCCTGCAGCACGTAGGTGGCGATGAGCTTCATGGGGGTGTCCTTGAGGAAGCGGCACATGGCGCTCCACCCGCTCTCGCACTTCCCGGTCTCCTCGTACAGCTCGTCCAGGAGGTCGGAGAAGAGGATGGTGAGCTGCCTGCCTTTGAACTCCGCCTCGTACAGGGCACGGTCCTCGGGGGTGAACTCCTCGAAAGGCCTGTCCAGGAGGGCGATTATCGCTTCAGGCACCTTTATCCCCCGCTCCTCCAGCTTGCGCTCGAGTTTCCTGGTGAAGAAACTCCTGCGCGCCCCCTGCGCCGCGGGGGGCTCTTCCCCGCCGGCGGGATCGGGAGGGGCGCCTCGAGACGGTGCCCCATCCGTTTTAGGCCCGGGGCGATGTCCAGGGATGACGGTGGCGGTCCCCGCGGGCTCCACTCGCGGGTTTCCCGGCGCGCCTGCTCCGGCGGTCGCCCCCGCCATCTCCCCCTCGAGCACGAAGGCGGCGCAGGCCTTGATGGGGCTGTCTGGCAGCAGGTGGTACATGCCCCGCCAGCTGTGGCGGGAGCTCTCCGGCGACGCCTCGTACGCGCGCTGCAGCAGTCTGGCGAAGAGCCGGAGGAGCCCCTTCGCCTTTATCTGTCCCTCGTAGAGCCCGCGGTCCCCGGGGGTGAACTCCCGGAAGGGTTTGTCCAGGAGGTCCAGGAGGTAGGAGGGCACCGCGACCCCCTCGCCGGCGAGCAGGCGCTCCAGCTGCCGGGTGAAAAAGCTGCGTCCGGCCTCCCCTTCGACGGCCATGCAGGACTCTCCCCCGTGCGAAACCGTCCCTCGCAAGACCGCCCCACCCGCCGGGCACGCTGCGCCGTGCCGGCGCCGCGTGCCCGATATATTGTCTCGGACGCCGGGCCGCGGAAGTTGAGCCTCATGCCCGGGAAACATGGGAGACCATGGGCGGTCCCGGTTCCCCGTCAGCGGATCGCCGGTCGCGGCGCTTGCATCCACCGTGCGGTCACGGCGTTCCCCGGCCGGCCCCCTCCCTAGAGGGAGATGACGGTGTACACGATGGTGGTGAAGTAGCCTCCCGGCTCGTCCTCCCACAGCACCTCGAGGCGGTAGTCGAGGTCGAGGGCCGTTCCCTCCGTCCCCGTTGGGGGTTGCGTGCCGGTGACCGCCACGGCCACGGTGGAGAAGTCCCTCCAGTTCCCGGTGGCATGGTCGGAGAAGGAAAGGCGCCCGATGGGGATGGTATGCTCTCCGTCGGTGAAATCCGAGGTGGCGTGCACCAGCACCTGCCAGTTGACGTTGGACCTCACGCGGAGACGCACGGCGTAGGGCTCGCCGTCCCCGATGATATAGGTGCCGGTGATGGGGTCCACGTCCATGAAGCGCATCTCGCCGTGCTGGCTGGGCTCGCCGTCCAGGTCGTACAGGCCTTCGATGGCCAGGGAGACGGTGGGGACCAGCGACTCGTAGGTCACGTACGCCTTCACGGAGAAGCAGCAGGTGGAGGTGCTGGAGGCGTTGCAGGTGTAGGCGGAGCCGTCCGTGGTGACCTGCGAGGCCTCGTAGAGGCGGCTGGAGGAGTTGGCCTCGCCGGTGTTGGCCATGGTTAGGCTGGAGGAACCGCTGCCGTTGATGTCCAGCACGTGGGTATAGCCGGTCACGGCTCTGGAGACGATGAAGCTCTCCAACCAGGCGCTGCGCCCCGTCTTGTTCGTCTCCGGCATCCGGGTGCGGAAGCGGAAGACCCCGGCGGCGGAGCGGGCGTTGTTGCTCTGACCCACCCAGAACTGCACCGTCCTGGCCTGGGTGAGGGAGCTCTCACGCGCGAAGCGGTAGGTGAAGAAGAGCTCCACCCCGAAGGCGCCACCCCCCGCGCCGGAGTACCAGGTGGAGACGGAGACCGCGCTGCCGTTCGCGAGAGCGCCGGCCTGGGAGGACAAGTCGTAGATGATGCGGTGTTCGCCGATGTTCTCCGCGCTGGCGGTGAGGGAATAGGAGAGCTGCGGCACGGCGTTTCCGGCGATGCTCCCGGAGACGCCCTGGCTGATGCTGGCGGAGACGTTTCCGCGCACCTGGGCCCATACCCTCTCCACGCTCACCCCGGATTCGGGAAGGTACACGTTGCGGGTGAAGGTCACCGGGACGGTGCTCGCGTTGTTCGCGCCCAGGTAATAGCCGATGGTCTTCACCTGTTCCGCGGAGGCTCCGTCGAAGGCGTAGGTGACCACCAGTTCCCCGCCCAGGACGTGGAACCTCTGCCCGCCGGCGGTGAGGTTGAGGGTCTGGGCGGTGTTGAGGGCGAACCCGGCCGGCTGAAAGTAGAAGAGGACGTCCATGGAGTCGCGCAGGGCCATCTCCACGTAGGCGCTCCCGGTGTTGGGTCCCCCGTCTATGTTGGCGTACAGGTAGGAGTCAGTGGCCGCGCCGTTGAAGGCCTGGCCCTTGATCTCGAACCACTGTGAGCGTATGTTCACTCCCGCCTCGGGGGCCGCCGCCGTGTAGGCATAGGAGGCGGTGGACCCGGCGGCGAGGCTGCCGGTGCGAGAGGCCAGGGGATAGCGGACGGTCTTCTGCATCACCGCGGAGGACGAGGCGCATTCATAGGTGATCACCGCCTTCAGGGAATGTCCCTGGGAGTTGGCCCCGCTGACGGTGACCGAGGGGTTGAGCTCAAGGCTGGCCCCCACCCCGGAGAAGAGGCGGGTGATGTTGGCCTTGACCCAGATGATCCCCGATTCCCCGGTCTGGGTGAAGCCGACGTCGGGGATGCAAGGAAAGGCCCGGCCGTTCACCGAGCATTCCACGGAGGTGACGTTGGCGGCGACGTCGGAGGGCGCCTGGGCCCGGAACTCCAGCCAGGCCTGCCTCACCACCACGCCGTCCTCCGGGAAATAGACCGTGGTGGAGCCGGGTTGCCAGGCCGTGCCCGCGGCGAGGTTGGCGGCGTCCAGGCGCTGCCCCAGGCAGTACTCCACCGTCTTTATCTCCGACTGGGGCTGGGATGCGGGGCCGGCGAGCTCGATCTCGTAGGTGACCACCGCCCGGCCGGTCCAGGCGGCGTTGGAGTCGCTGGAGTAGGCGGCGGTGTAGGTGGCGGAGTCCGCGCTTATCTGCGCCGCCTCGTAGAGGCGACTGGAGGAGCTGGCCTCGCCAGTGCTGGCCATGGTCACGCTGGAGGGTCCGGTTCCGTTTATGTTCACGGCGTGCGCGTAGGGCGCGGTGGCGGAGGAGACGATAAAACAGACCAGGTAGGCGCTGCGGGAGGTTCGGGTCCCGGATTCCGGCATGAGGGTGGAGAAGGACTGGGCGCTGGAGGCGGAGAGGCCATCGGCGCTCTGGCCGGTGAGGAAGGAGACGCTCCTGAGCTCGAAGTCCGAGGAGCTGTTGTAGCTGTAGGTGATGAAGGCCTCGATGCCGCAGGGCCCTCCCGCGGCCGTCGAGTACCAGGTGTCGGCGCGCAGGACCGCACCGTTCGTCAGGCGGGGCGCCTGGGCGGCCATGTCGTAGATGATGCGGTGCTCCCCGATGTTCTCCTGCCCGGCGGTTATGGCGTAGCTGCGCTGTCCGGCGCTGGCGCCCGCCACGTAGCCGAGCACGCGGTGGGTGATGGTGCCGGAGGTGTTGGCGCGCAGGTGCAGCCACAGGCCACGCGCGCGGATGCCGTTCTCCGGCAGGTAGATGTTGCAGCTGTAGGAGGCCGCGGTGGTGTTTCCGCCCGCCGTCTGTCCCATGAAGTAGGACACCGTCTTGAGCTGCTCCGTGGACGCGGGGTCGTACTCGTAGGTTATCGCCAGCTCCCCGCCCAGGACGTAGAAGGCCTGCCCTCCCGCGGTGAGGTTGAGGGTCTGGGCCGCGTTGGGAGTGAAGCCGGAGGGCTGCATGAGGAAACGGATGTCCATGGTGTCCCGCTCCGCCATCTCCACGTAGGCGGCGGGGGTGGAGGGGCCGCCCCCGATGCTGGCGGTGAGGTAGGAGTCGGTTGCGCTGTTGGCGTTGTGCGCCTGGCCGGTGACCTCGAACCACTGCGAGCGCACCGTCACCCCGCTCTCGGGGATATAGGCGTTGTAGTTGACGGAATAGGTGCTGTTCGCCGCGAGGGCCGCGGTGTTCGAGGCGAGGGGGTAGCGCACCGTCTTTAGCTGCACCGGGCTCAGGTCGTCATAGGTATAGGTGATGTACAGCTTCAGGGAGTGCCCCTGCGACGTGGCCCCGTTTATGGTCACCGCCGGGGTGGCGGAGAAGGGGTTGGAGAAAGAGGAGAAGGCCGCGGTGACGTCGGCGCTCACCCACAGGATGCAGGACTCCCCGCTCTGGGTGGTGAAGCGCCCGCTGACCGGCGAGTATTCCTGCCCGTTGAGGAGCACGCTTATGGAGCTCACGTCGGAGGGCGGGGTGGCCGGCGCCTGCACGTGCAGGTCCAGCCAGGCGCGGAACACGCTCACCCCCGCCTCGGGGAGCCATACCTGAGTGGTTCCCGGCGACCAGGCGGCCCCCGCCGCCAAGGGGTTGGGGTCGAAGCGCTGCCCCAGGGCGTATTCCACCGTCTTCACCCGGGTTCCGGGGGAGGCGCGGGCCACGGGTGAGGGGAGTAAGACAAGGGCGCCCACCGCCGCCAGGGCCATGAGAGCCGCGGCGAAGAGAACGGAGGTCCTCCTCGCTCTCCCTTTCATCTCAATCCGCGCCCTTCCCGTCCGGGCGGCGGCGCCGGTGACGCCGCCAGTAAAGGGCTGAGAAGAAGGCCAGCGCCGCCGCTACGAGGATGACGATGAGCAGCCAGGGCACCACCCACACCGTCTGTTCCCGCACCAGCACGCGGTCGGGGGGATAATGTACCTCCGCCCGCACCCTGTACCTCCCGAACCACGCCCCCTTTATCTCGTAGGCTATCTGGCGTTGGGTCCTGGCCAGGGCGGTGCTCTCCCCGTGGTCCTCGCTGTGTTTGAGGGCGGAGATCCCGCCGGTGACGTCGGTGAAGGCGTGGTAGTGCAGATAGGTGTTGCCGAGGTTCTCGAAGGTGGTGGTGATCCGCAGGTCGGTGCGGAAAAGCACCCACGTCCCTTTTTCCACCTCCAGGGAGACGATGGCGCCCTCCTGCCTTATCTCGCTGGGGTTCACCGCCACCGTGGTAAGCAGGGGGACGCCGATCCTACCCACTGTGACCAGTCCCTCCAGGCTCGCCTCCTCCGGGTGATGGGCCTCGAAGACGGCCAGGGAGGCATATCCGCCCACGGTGGCGTCGGCGGGCACGCTGAGCCTGACGGTGACCTCGCGGGCTCCCCCCGGCTCGAGGGTGAAATCGCTTTCGCTGAAGCTCACCCAGGAGGCGATGGAGTAGTCCAGGGTGCCGCCGGGGAAGAACGCGATCTGGTTCTCGGGGCTGATGGAGTAGTCCTCCACGTAAGCCAGCACCCTCGTGGGGACGGCGCCCTGGTTGTAGATCTTCACCGTCTGGGATTGCTCCGCACCCGGCCGGATGTTGAACTCCAGCTTGGAGGGGACGGCGGCGATGTCCACTCCCTGTCCGCGGGAGGCGTCGGGGAACGCAGCCGCCAGCGCCCCCGCCAGAAGGAGGAACGCGAGCGCGAGCGCGCGGCGAGAGGGGACGCGGCGGCCCGCCGTCGCCGCTTCACCGGCCTTCCCTTTCATCCCCTTCCCCTCCTTTTTTTCGTGCCATGCCCACGGGATGGCGCCGGGGAGCTCGCTCTCTCGCGGAGTTCTTCCCCCCGCCACCTTTTTCCATATCGATGATACACCCGGTCTTTCAGCATATGCATCGTCATGCCGGTCCGGATGGTAAAGGGGCGGGGTGTCCCCCGCCCCTCGCTCCGGATGGATGCTCTGGATCTTCCAGGTCTTTACCGCCTCGTGGCGTTTTCCTAGGGCGTGACCGCGGTGTAGGTGATAGTGGCGCTGTAGCCGTCGGCCACGTCGTCGTCCCAGTCCACGGTCAGCTGGTAGTCAACGGCCGTGGATACCCCGGCCCCTCCCGTCTTCGTGCCCGTCCTCACCTGGGCGTCGCTAGTGGTCATGGCGGTGTAAGAACCGCCGCCGTAGCGCCACCCCAGGCGGGAGAGAGGGACGGTGTTGCTGCCGCTTGCGAAGTCGCCGCTGCCCCGCACGTTCAACGTCCAGTTGGTGTTGCACCTCACCCACGGGTTTACCGCGCCGGTGGCGGTGTAGGGGCTGTTTATGGGATCGACGTCGCCGAAATCATAGGTCGTTTCCGGAACGTTGAGCTGGATGGCGGCCTTGACGTTGAAGGTCACCGTGTGGGTGTCCTGCTCCGACGCCGCGCTGACCACCCCTCCTCCCAGGACGATGAACATGCCCAGGAGCGATAGCGTGAGGACGCCGGCGATCGCCCTTTTCGTAGCCTTTGCCATTCTTTTCACCTCCTCCTGTGACCGACTTCCGATATTTGTTTATCTGCGTCTGCTGTTTTGCGTCTCCGGTTTATATATCGCCGTCCCGCGCTCCGGCATCATGTTCAATCTGCCGGAGGGTGGAAAGGCGGGATTAACGGCGTTTTTCGGGGGATGAACGGGAAGTGTTGCGCGCGCGGGGGAGAGGCACCGGTGGCGACGAGTGGAGATTGCGGCCTGAGCGGCATTTTCAGCGCTCGCCCGCTCCCTCTGCCGGGGCCGCCGGGGCGGGAAACGGAGGTCGTCCCGGGCTGCCATCGGTTTCTTGCCGGCCGAGGCGCCGGCCGTAACGGCCCCGCGGCGGGGGAAGGTGTTCCTGGCTCGCCGCTAAGGATATCCTCACCGCGTGAAGAGGAACCGCAGGGGTCGCGACGGACGCAACGGCCCGGCCGCGGCGGCAGGGGTTGCAAACCGCATGCATCGAACCGCCCCGCATGGGGGACGGGAGCGTCGGGGATCAGGAGGGGCCGGGATGGGGATGAGGTGCCCGCGCTTCTCGCATGACGGAAAATCGGTGGTGACGCGAAGCTGTTTTCGGGCGCCGCCGCCGGAGCAGCCCTTCAGGGGGCGGACGGGCCGCGGTCGGCGGGGGCTCCCCGCCGGATATGCCCTCAACGGGCGACCACGGTGATGGTGGCGCCGTCGCGGAGGGCGATCACCGGCACGTTGCTCTGCACCTCTCCGTCCGGGCATATGCGGATGCAGGGGCGGATGGAAAACCCCACGGTGCTCGATCCCGACCCCCCGGCATGCGCCGCCCCCGCGGGAAAGGCCAGCACCGCCGCCGTAAGCACGAGCAGCGCCAGCAGGGACAGGGCAACGGGTCCTGCGCCCCTTCTCTTCATGCCCACCATCGACGCCTCCCGTCTTCAACGCCTCCGGCCTCTGTTCTCAGTAACGGAGCCGGGCGGACGGCGGAGCATAGCCCTTGTGAGTGATTTGTGGTTGCCCCCGGTACTAGTCGTGCCCATTCTACCGGGATGGTACGCTGGTGTCGAGTGTGCACGGGCGGCTCGCAAGGCGCGAAGGGGTCTTCCCGGAGAGGGCGGGCAACGCGCGCGTCACCGCACGGTCGCTCTGGTCCGTGCTAGTATATTAACTCGCGGCGTCCTCACGGGTCCCGGGAAGCGCCGGCGGGGATGAGGCGCCGCTTTCGCGATGCGCCGGTGGAGCCCTGGAAAGGCGGGCGGAGAGGTGCGCGACCGCGCCGACGCCCGGTCGGACGACAGGGGGGGTAAAGGGATGCGGCCCGTGCTCTTTCACATCGCCTCCCACCCCGTGTATTCCTACGGGGTGATGCTCTTCCTCGCCTTCCTGGCGGGGATCGCGGTGGCGCGCCGCGAGCTGGCAAGGCGCGGACTGGACGGCTCCGCCGCCTATATCCTGGGAGCGGTGGCCGCGGTCAGCGGGGTGCTGGGTGCGCGGCTCTTCTACGTCCTCGGCCACCTGGATGAGTTCTCGGGGGACTGGGGCGGAGTGATAGACCTCAACATGCGCGGCCTGGTCTATTACGGGGGTCTCGCTCTGGCCGTGCCTGCATGCCTGCTGGCGGTCAGGCGCCTCGGCCTGCCCGCGGGCGAGGCGGCCGACGCCGTGGGGCTGGCGCTCCCGCTGTCCCTGGCCATCGCCAGGGTGGGCTGCTTTCTCAACGGATGCTGCGGGGGCAAGCCCTCGGGTCTCCCCTGGGCGGTGACCTTTCCGGGCACGGCGACCCCCGTGCATCCCACCCAGCTCTACGAGATGCTCATGGACCTGGCCCTCTTCGGTCTCTTGCTGTGGGCGAGAAAGAGGCTGCGGCGCGGATGGGACCTCTTCCTCCTCTCCCTGGCGGGGTACGGACTGGTCCGTTTCCTCAACGAGTTCTTCCGCGTACACGCGGACGCGCGGGCGCGCCTCTTCTTCCAGCTCCTCAGCCTGGCCCTGGTGTCGGGAGCGTCCCTGGCGGCGTTCCTGCGTGAGAGGGATGCGCGAGAAAGGGAGGCGGTCTCCGTTCAGGGCGGTGAGGCGGGGGACGGCGCCTGAGATACGTGCCCGCCGTCCCCGGGGCCTTCAGCGCCTCACCTTTCCGGAGCCGCCGCAGACCGGGCAGGCGACTTCCTCGTTCACCTTCCCGCCCCCGCCGCAGTCGGGGCAGGCTTTAGTCTTGGCTATCCTGCCGGTCCCGCCGCACGAACCGCACGGCACGGGGGCGCCCCCTCACGTGGGACAGAGGCCGCTTCCCCCGCATTCCGGACACGTCTCGTAGGCGGTGACCGTCCCCGTACCGCCGCAACGCCCGCAGGCAGCCGGCCTCGTCACCCTGCCGCTGCCGCCGCAGTTCGGGCAGGCCACGAAGGCCGAGCCCTCGCTGATGGAGAGGGTTACGGCGGACCCGTTCGGAGCCCTGGCGCCGGGAGCCGGATCCGCGGCGCATACGCTTCCCGCCGCCGCCTCCTCGCTGTAGACGCGGCTCACCTCCACCTGGAATCCAAGCTCCCGCAGCTGGGCCACGGCGTCCGCTTCCGGCATGCCCACCACCGCGGGAACCTCGACCGTCTCTGGTCCGCGGCTCAGGATCAGGGTCACCGCGGAGCCCCGCCTGACCTCCGTTCCGCTGTCCGGCTCGCTGGCGGCCACCCTTCCCCGCGGGACGCCGTCGGAAAAACTCTCCACGGCCTCGCCGGCCTCGAGGCCGGCCTCGTGGAGCAAAGCCTGCGCTTCCGCGGGGTCAAGGCCTGCGAGGTCCGGGACCACCGTCTTCGCCTCGCCGCACGAGATCCAGCAGATGGCCAGGAAGAGCAGGGGCAAGAGCACCAGCCACCCTGATGCCCTCGTTCCGAAAGGCTTATGCGCCATGGTTCATCACCGCCTTCTCCCCATCGCGGAACATCTTCGCCTGCGCCCACTGCTCCACTCGGGTGAAAACGCCCCCCGCAACATATTATAGACGGTTTCGGCCCCGACCAAACGCGCTCAAAGTGAGTGGAAAGCGGTTCCAAAGAGGGTGAAGGGGTACAAGAACAGATCCGGTCCCGCTCAAACTCTTTCAGGGAGCGGCCACGGGCACTTGAGACGGGTGGGAGCAGCGGAAAAGAGCGAGGAGACGTCCTCGCCCCTCTCCCGTCGAGTTCCCGACCGCCCCCGCCTGTCCGCGATCCGAGACATCGCGGGGGAGGGAGGGTTCCCCACGGAAGCCGGAGGCCGGTGCGGGGCGGCGTCCTCTCTCGTGCCGGAGGGAACCGGGTATGTGCCGCAGGACCCTCCCCGGGTGTCGAGGAAGGTTGAAGGCCGAAACGGCCGCCCCCTTGACACCTTCAGCCTTGATCCCTATCATACGATATTATTTGCTTATGCTAAAATTTAGCTTAACCAAGAGAATCGGGAAGCGATGAGCGGACAAGAAGATCTGGACACCTACGCTCGCAAGCTGCTGGAGGCGCTCATGCGCGCCTTCCATAGCTTCCGCGACGAACGCAGGTGGAGGGTTTCAGAGGACCTCTCCTTTCACCAGGTCATGCTGCTGCTCTTCATCGCCGAGAGAGGAGTGGTGACGGCGGGAGAGGTGGCGAGGAACCTGTGCGTAACCCAGGGGGTGATCACCCGCATGGCCGATCGCCTGCTCGAGAAGGGCCTCATATCGCGTTCGCGGGATCGGGAGGACCGCCGCGTGGTGCGTCTTTCCCTCACGCCGAAGGGGAGGCGACTGGCGGAGCGCGTGGAGAAAAAGCGCATAGAGGACATGAAGGCCGTGTTGAGCAACCTTTCCGACGCGGAGAGGGAGAGCTTGCTCGCCGTGTTCAGAAAGATCGGTGACCACCTGGAGAGGGTACGCGGCGGCGAGGGGTGAGAGGTCCGTGGGCCCCGGCCCACGCGCACGCCGCCACGCCGGAGACAGAGGAGGCGGCCGGGCATCGGGGGCCGTGCCCGGCGGTGGCCGGAGGAGCGGGCCGGCGCATGGAGCGGGCCGGCGACCGGCAGACGGGAGAGAACGAGAATGGCGGAGAGCGGAGGACGATAAAAAAAACGATCATGACATCTGCTCAGGAACACGTTGAATGTAGGTGTTTTAGGCCCATAACTCAACCTCATGTTGTGCCGGCGCCATCCCTTCCTGAGCTAACGGACTAATCGTAAAGGAAAAAGAGAGCGGGAGGTATGGGTGACGAGATGATGGAGAAGATCTTTCGCGGGCTCGCGTCGCAGAGCGAGAAAAGGCCGGTTCCGGTCATCCTGGCGGTGCTGGCGGTCACCGCGCTGGCGGTGTTGGGATTCAGGTTCCTGAAGTCGGAATATGGCTACAAGAGCATGTTGCCCAAGGACCTGGAATCGGTGAAGGTGCTGGAGAAGGCCGAGGACCTCTTCGGGGGGACCAGCGAGGAACAGATCCTGTTGGAGGGGGAGGTGCTGACCGGTAGTGTGCTGCGCAGGGTAGCGGGATACCCCGCGTTCATGCAGGACCAGGCCGACGTATGGGGGAGCTTCGTCATCGAGGTTAACACCCCCCTCGACGGCATGAGCTATTTTCCTGGCCCCGAGGAGTTGCCCGGTGAGGAGTCCCTTCTGGACAGGGTCGAATCCCTGGGCGACGAGGAGCTGGTGGAGCAGGTGCGCAGAAACATGGAGTACTCCGCCGAGCGTGCCCGCAGGCTGGGGATGTCCGGGGGCGGGCCCAACGGCATCTCCCGCGGCGGCGAGGCCCTGCTCATCACGGCCAAGATCAACCCGGACCTAAACACCTCCCGGCAGATAAAGGGCGTGGGCCCCTTCGAGGAGCGCACGCGGGAATACTTCTCCGACCTTGCGGGCGTGAGCCTTTACGAGAGCGGCAGCGCCACCCAGAACCGCGATTCCAATCAGCAGACCATGAAGGAGACGCGGCTGCTCTTCGGGCTGGCCCTGGTCTTCATCGTCCTGGTGCTCTTCCTTACCTTCCGCCGGGTGTCCGACGTGCTGCTCACCCTGGGGGTGATCATGGTCACCATCATCTGGGTGATGGGCCTCTCGGGGTGGTTGGGCTTCCCCTTCACCTTTCAGAGCACGGCCATCATGCCGCTTCTCCTGGGGGTGGACATAGCCTACGCCATACACGTGATGTCGCGATACTACGAGGAGCGCAGGGCGGGTAAGGACCCCCACGCCTCCTCGGTGACCGCGGTGGTCACCACGGGGGTGGCGGTGTTCCTCACCGCCGTGACCACCGCCTTCGGGTTCGCCTCCTTCGCCATCTCCGACATGCCGCCCATCGTGCAGTTCGGGGTGCTCTGCGTGGCGGGCGTGCTCTTCAGCTTCCTCCTCTCCGTCACCCTCCTGCCGGCCGCCATCGTGCTGCGCGACCGCGGGGCGAAAGCGCAGGCGCGGTGGGAGAGGAGGGAGAGCGGGCGCAGGAGGAGAAGCGGCGAGACTTGGCTTGACCGTTCCCTGGCCCGGGTGGCGGTGCTCTCGGAGCATCACCGCCTCACGGTGGGGGTGGTCACCGTGCTCATCCTGGCCGGCTGCCTGGCCCTCGGCTTTCGCGTCTCCACCGAGGCCGACCTCTCCAAGATGATGAAGGGGGACACCCCCTCCATGCAGGCCTCGCAGAAGATACAGGAATATTTCGGCGGCCAGAGCGTGGCCTACGCCCTGGTGGAAGGAGATATCCTCGAGCCCGAGAACCTGCGCTCCATGCTGCGCTTCGAGGACGAGATATCCGCCGCCGGCCTGGACGTGAACGGCGAGCCCCTTATTTCGCGCGACAAGGTGATGAGCATCGCCGACGTAGCCCGCAATCTCAACCAGGGCGAGATCCCGGCGAGCAAGGAGGAGGTCGTCTCCTCGCTCATCAAAATCAGGGGCAACGGGGGCGGGGGAGGTGCCCGTCTCATCAGCGAGGACGGGAGAACGGCTATGATCAGCGTGCGTGTGGCCCGCGGCGCCGAGAGCGACATGGAGCGCATCGCCCGCGTCATGCGCGACGTAGGGGCGCGGGTGACCGCCGAAAACCCCGCGATAAGCATGGGCTACAGCGGCATGCCCGTGCTCATGAGCGACCTCCTGAGCAACATCCTTCCCACCCAGCTCAAGACCAGCGGGCTGGCGCTGCTGCTCTGCGCCTTGGTGGTGATGATCGTCTTCAAGTCCGTCTTCTTCGGGCTCGCAGCCACCAGCGTGGTCTTTCTGGGCATCGCCATGGAGATCGGGGCGCTGGTGCTCCTGGGATGGTCCCTGGATTTCATGACCGTGATGATCTCCTCCTTGGTCATCGGAGCGGGGATCGACTTCGGCATCCACTTCACCCACCGCTTCCGTGAGGAGTGGTGCGATGGAGGGGTGGAGATCGACGAGGCCATACGCCGCACTGTGCTGCACGTGGGCAAGGCCCTGCTGGCCGCGGCGGTGACCACCGCCGGCGCCTTCGCCATCATCGCCGCCAGCGGCGTCGCTCCCCTGCGCCGCTTCGGCGGCATCACCGCCCTCTCTCTGACCTTCGCCCTCCTCGCCTCCCTCCTGGTCCTGCCCTCCATCCTCGCGTGGTGGGCGGGGAGGATGGAGCGCAAGCGAGGTGCCTGCAGGTGAACTTAGCGGGCGCATATGTCCGAACTGCCGGCGGCGAGGGGGCACATTCCCTCCTCGCCGCCTGCGCGAAAGGGGCGGTATGGGTCTTCGCGCCACGGGGAATCCTGGCGCCGCGGCACGAAGCACTGTATCCCGCGAATAGGTCTGCGGCGGGCATGGAGGAGATGGATGATATACTGGAGTGGCGGTGCTCACCTGGCCGGGTGAAGGACTTACGTTGCGACAGAGATGGGGAGAGTCATGGACGTGAACATCGATTACGGTAAGAGGCTGACCAGGATCAGGGAGGAGATGGCCTCGAGGGGGATCGATCTCCTTCTGGCCACCAGGGGAAAGAGCGTCACCTTCATCGGGGGCGCCTTCATCCCCTGGCGGAGCGTGGCCCTGGTGTCCAGGGACGGCTACGTGGGATTGAACACCCTGCTCATGGACGCCGCGAGGGTTAAGGACGATTCCTGGCTGGAGAACGTCACCGGCTGCGGTCCCATCCCTGGGTTCGAGCTCTGGGACGTAACCGTGCGCCAGATAAGGGAACATGGCTGGGAGAAAGCGGTCATCGGGGTGGAACTCGGGCATTCGCCGCGCATGATAGCGGGATACCTGTTCGCCACGGAGTACGATTTCCTCCGGGAAAATCTCCCCGAGGCCAGCTTCGTGAACGCCCTCGAGCTGATGGACCGGGTGACCTACGTCAAGGATCCGGAGGAGATAAAGCTCTTACGCCAGGCGGCGGCCATCGCCGACGCCGCCCAGGCGAGGGTCAGGGAGTCGCTGCAGGTGGGGATGACGGAACAGGAGATCGCGGGCATCGGGGAGCTGGCCATGCGCGAACTGGGGAGCGAGTTTCACTGGCCGGTGACTGGCTCCTCGGAGATCGCATCCGGCTATCGTACCTGGTATCCCCTGGGGGGATGCACGCCTCCCACCGACAAGATACTCCAGCCCAACGAGAACCTGCTGGTGGACATGCATCCCACCTATAGGCGCTACTATTCCGACCTCTCGCATAACTATATCCTGGGGAGGCCTTCCAGCGAGCAGAGGAAGCTGGCCGAAGCCTACCTGGAAACGGCGGAGCTGCTCATAAGCTCGCTGAAGGCGGGCGTCACCGTGGGGCAGGTGTGGCAGAAGGTGTACGATCGGGTCTCATCCCTCGGTTACGCGGAACACACCCTTCCCGCCTTCGGGCACGGCATAGGGGTCATCGGACACGAATGGTATCCCGCTATCATCAACAGCGACGAGTTCCGCGACGTGGTGTTGGAGCAGGACGTGGTCGAGGTGGCCGCCCTGGTGATGAACGTGCCGGGGGTGGGCGGCATGAGGCTGGAGTGCGTGGTGAGGGTGACCCCGGATGGGGGGGAGATGCTCAACACCACGCCTCTCGAGCTCACGGTGCTGGAGGCGTGAGTCTTCCCGGCCCGCGGGATGGCAGCACGGTAGGTGAGAGGAAGCGCCGCCGGGACAGCCGAGATGTTCCGTAAGCGCGAGGGCTCAGCGCCCATGGGACGGCGACGGCGTCTCCCGCCTTCCTCGCGCCGGCGCGATCGCCACGGTTTGAGCGCGTAACGACGATGCCTTACGGCACACAGTGGGCTGGGTCCGTGTGAAGCCCGGCCCCTTCGTTATCTCACAGCCCGAGGGAACGGGAGATTATCTCCTTCATGATCTCGTCCGTGCCGCCTCCGATGGGGCCTAGGCGCATGTCCCGCCAGGCGCGGGCGATGGGGTACTCCTCGGTGTAGCCGTACCCGCCGTGTATCTGGATGGCGCGGTCCGCCACCCTCACCGCCATGGATTGGGTGTAGAGCTTGGCCATGGCCACCTCCTTCACCGGCTCCTTGCCCTCGATATAGAGCTTGAGGACGTGATAGGTGAAGGCCCTTCCCAGCTCGATCTCGGTGGCCATGTCCGCGAGCATGTGAGCGATGGCCTGGAATTTGCCGATGGGCTTGCCGAATGCCTGGCGCTCCTTGGCGTACTGGACGGAGATGTCTAAGAGCAGTTGGGCGCCCGCCACCGCTCCCAGGGACATGATCAGCCGCTCCCAGACAAAGTTTGCCATGATCTGGAAGAAGCCGCGGTTCTCCTCGCCCAGCAGGGCGTCGGCGGGCACACGCACGTCGATGAAGGAGAGCTCCCCGGTGTCCGAGGCCTTCCAGCCCAGTTTCTTTATCTTCTTCGAGGTCTCGAAGCCCGGGGTGCCGCGGTCGATGATGAACTGCGAGATGCCGGCATAGCCCTTGTCGCGGTCGGTCTTCACCGCCGCCACCACCCAGTCGCAGCGCACCCCGTTGGTGATGAAGGTCTTGGAGCCGTTGATGATCCAGTCCGAGCCGTCCCGCACCGCGTAGGTCTTTATGCCGGCCACGTCGGAGCCCGCCTCCGGCTCGGTGATGCCCAAGGCGCCGATGGTCTCGCCCTTGATGCCCGGGATGAGGTACCTCTCCTTCTGCTCCGGGGTTCCGAAGCGGTTGATCTGGGGCATGGCGATGCCGATATGGGCGCCGATCCCCGAGGCCACCCCCGCGGAGCCGCAACGGGTCATCTCCTCGTGCAGCACCGCCTCGGCCAGTCGGTCGTCGTCCCCGCCGTATTCCTCCGGGTAGGACATGCCCAGGAAGCCCAGCTCCCCCATGCGCCTGAATACCTCGCGAGGGAACTCCTCCGCCTCCTCCCACTCGTCGGCGTGGGGAGCGAGCTCGTTCTCGACGAATTCCCTTACCGTCTTGCGGAAATCCTCGTGCACCGGCTGGAAGATGTCGTAACTCATCCCTTTCCTCCCTGTCTGGACGGGCGGACCGGGAAGCCCGCCTCGATGCCCGGAACGCGGGGAGATTATATCACAACCCCGGCGGGCTCGAGGCTCTCCCCCGTCCTCCGGAGCACGACCTCCTCGCCTCCCACCGAGTCCGGAGAGCGCAAGCGCCGCTCGTGCCTCCATGCGGCGGAAGCGCTCTCCCATCTCGTGCGCCCGGGGGACGGGGCCCGGGAACGGGGCTCTTCTGCGCGACCGGCGGCATGCCATCGCGGACCTCTCCTCCGTGCGCCCGGGAGTGAGAGATGAAGCGGTTGAGGAGGAGGGAAAGGATAAATAACCATCGATATCAAGGCGACAGAGCGGCGATCATGTACGCCGCGAAGGCGTGAAGGGGGAAGGAAAGGAAAAATGACCGCCGATATTGTAGAATTAATGATAAAATCGGGGGGACTAAGGAGGTGCCCATGTACCGCGTTCTCGTGGTGGACGACGATCCCATGGTGACGAGGCTGGTGCGCATCAACCTCGAGCTGGAGCAGTTCGAGGTGGAGGAGGCCTGGGACGGCAGGACCGCGATGAAGATGATGCGGGAGAACCCCCCCGACCTCCTGGTCCTGGATATCATGATGCCCCAGATGGACGGATGGGAGATCCTCAAGCTCATGCGCGAGGACAAGGGGCTCAAGGACCTCCCGGTGGTGGTGCTCACGGCCAAGGTCCAGGACGAGGACATGGCGAGGGGATGGAGGATGGGCGCGGACGGCTATATCGTGAAGCCCTTCAACCCCGTGAACCTCGCCGACGCCCTGCGCAAGGTCCTCGAGGCGACCCCGGAGGAACGGCTGGCCAGGAGGCAGGAAGAGGTGGAGCGCCTCAAGGACGTCTTTCTCGAGGACTGAGAAGCCCCGTTCCGCCCGGATAACCCGTAGTGCCACCCCCTTACCCCTATATCTCGGCCGAGCCGGCGTCGAAAAGGTCGGCGACTGTCGCTTCCGGGCTTCTTGCCGAGCCCGCTCGGGACGACCCGCTCCCTCGAGACATGGGGCCGAAGACGTCATCCTCCCTTTCCGCGCGGCCCGGAAGAGCGCGGATGCCGACATTTCCGGCGGCGTCGCCGGACCTGCGAAGGAACCCCTCTCCCATGGAAAAGGAAAAGACGCCTGACGCGCACCCGGACACCGCGAGGCCCCCATGGCTCTCCCACGGGTTTTGCGGCCCCTTCCCGGCCCGATGGAGGCGCTTTCCCGGCACACGCCGCCCCTCCCCGCGGGGGCGGACGGCCGGAGCTGGGGGGTCGCGGTCCGGCATACGGAGCGGGAAGCATAGGTGACGCATATATTGATGTGTTAAAGGGAATAACCGGGTTGGACCGTGGAGGCGGCCGCCGCCGCGACGAGGTCGCATGGAGGTGAAGATGGCCAAGATAGTGGTGCTCGCGCCCATTCCCGAGGAGATGGTCAAGGCCATGGTCTCCCAGAACGCCACGGGGGTGGAGGTAGAGGTTGCGGTGTACGACGGGGAACCGGGTGAGGGACTGGAGGAGGCGGTCAGGGGAGCGGACATCATCATCGGCGACTTCACTTTCCGCCTTCCCGTCGACGCGCGCACGGCGGAGGCGGCGCGCGGCTGCCGCCTCATCCAGCAGCCCAGCATCGGGTACCAGCACATAGACCTGGAGGCCACGCGGCAGGCGGGCATCCCGGTGGCCAACGTGGGGGCGGCCAACGCCGTCGGGGTTGCGGAACAGGCGATGATGTTCATGCTCTGCCTGCTCAAGCGCGCGCTCTATTTCCACGCCAAAACGGCGCGGGGGGAGTGGGGGCAGCCGGACATCTTCACCCTAGGCATGTACGAGCTCCACGGCAAGACCCTGGGCATCGTGGGCATGGGGCATATCGGGCGCGAGGTGGCGGCGCGCGCCCGCGCCTTCGGGTGCCGCATCGTCTATCACGACCTCGTCCCCCTTTCGCCCGAGGAGGAGAGGGAGCTGGGCGTCGAGGGCATGGAGCTCGAGGAGCTGCTGCGCGTCTCCGACATCGTCTCCCTGCACGTCCCCCTCACCCCGCAGACCAGACATATGATCGATGCCGAGAGGCTCTCCCTCATGAAGCCGGAGGCCCACCTGCTCAACCTGGCGCGGGGTGAGGTGGTGGACGAGGAGGCGCTGGCCGCGGCCCTGGCGGAAGGAAGGCTGGCGGGCGCGGGCATCGACGTCTTCGCCCGCGAGCCCGTGGACCCTGCGAACCCCCTGCTGTCCTCGGACCGCGTCATCCTCTCCCCCCACATCGCGGGGGGGACTAACGAGAGCCGGGTGAGGATGCTCCAGGTAACCATGGAAAACATTGCCAGGGTGCTCTCGGGCGAGAAGCCCCTCTACGTGGTGAACGGGGTGGAGTAGCGCGGGCGCTGCGGCCGGGGCGAGAGGAGCGAGGGAAGCGGCAGAAGGGTTGGGAAGAGGAGAAGAAGGCTGGGGGAAGAGGAGAAAGGGAAGGGGATGAACTGCGCGCAGGTGCTCATCGAGGGGATCAAGGCCATGGGGGCGAAGAGGATCTACGGGGTGATCGGGACCTCCAACCTCTCTTTCGTCGATGCCCTCTACGACCACCGGAAGGAGCTGAGGTACGTCTCCTGCCGCCACGAGCAGGTGGCGGCGAGCATGGCGGACGCCGAGGGCCGGTTGACCGGCATCCCCGGGGTGGCCCTGACCCATTCCGGTCCGGGCACCTTCAACGCCCTCATCTCCGTGGGCAACGCCTACAAGGACTGCAGCCCCATGATCCTCCTCAGCGGGGCGGTGAAGAGGAAGCTCAAGGGCTCTGACGGCATGCTGGAGGCGGACCACATGAGCGTCTTCGCCCCCATGTGCAAGGGGGTCTTCCGCATCGAGGACGCCGGGCAGGCCGCGGCGGTCTTCTCCAGGGCCTACACCCTGGCGGTATCGGGGGCGCGGGGCCCGGTGCTCATCGAGGTGCCCGAGGACGTGTGGGGGGAGGAGGGGGGGATGGGGTCGCCGCGCTTCCGCCTCGCCCCAGACTACCGCCCGCCCCTGCACGTGGAGGACGTATGGCGGGCCCTGGAGCTGTTCAAGGGCGCCCGCCGTCCCCTGCTGCTCTCCGGGGGCGGGGTGGCCTACGCGCGCTGCTCCGAGCTGTTGGTGCGCCTGGCGGAAGCCCTGCAGGCTCCGGTGATCACCACCGGCAACGGCCGGGGCACCATCCCCGAGGACCACCCCCTCTGCCTGGGGCGCGCCGGCTTCGGGGGAGGCAACACCGTAGCCGACACCGCGCTCTCGGAGGCCGAGGTGGTGCTGGGGCTCGGGTGCACCCTCTCCGACATGACCACCTACGAATACACCCTGCCGGTGAAGGGCGAGGTCATCCTGGTGAACATCGACCTCGAGGCCATGCTCACCAGCCGGTTCCGCGCACGGTACATGATCGAGGCGGATGTGCGCGACTTCCTGGCCGAGGCGCTGGGAGCGGTGAAGGAATACCGCCCGCCTTCCCGGGACGAGTGGTGGGGCTTGCTGGAGCCGGTGCGGCAGGAGTGGAGAAAAGCCGTGGAGGCGGCCGTCACCTCGGACAGGGTGCCGCTCTCGCCCGGAAGGGTGGTGCACGAGCTCTCGCGCCTCCTGCCCCCGGGCCACGTGGTGACCGTGGGCGGAGGGACCCACAGCGTCTACGCTATGGACTTCCTCCCCTGCCGGGAGCCGTTGAGCTATCTCTCCGCCGTGAACTTCGGGGCCATGGGCTTCGGGTTTCCGGCGGCGCTGGCCGCCAAGCTGGTGTATCCGGAAAAGGAAGTGGTGGCCATCCTGGGGGACGGCGACTTCATGATGACCCTGCAGGACCTGGAGACCGCCTGCCGTGAGGGCATCGCGGTGCGCGTGCTGGTCATCAACGACAACATGTACCGGGTGCTGAACCTGAGGCAGCGCCTGCAGTGCGCGGGACGCATCCTGGGGACCTGCCACGGAAACCCGGACTTCGCCGCCCTGGCGCGCACCTTCGGGGCGGCGGGATGGAGGCTGGAGAGACCGGAGGAGATCGTCCCCGTGCTCCGGGAGGCCCTCTCTGCCCCGGGACCGGCGGTGGTGGACGCGATCATCGACCCCGATGACCTGCCCCCCATGAACATCGAGGCCACCCTGCGCATGGGTATGGGATAGGGGACGTGGTCGGGTCCGCGGGATTGAACGTTTTATCATGGAATGATCGCCAAGTGAACGGGCGGGGTCTTACCGCTTGATTCCCATACATTGGAGCAGAATCGGGATCTCTGACCCGACCTTCCGGCCTTCCTCCGGGGTCAGGGCGTGGCGCCCTACGCGTCGTGGCCTCCGGTACGACCCTCCACCTCCGATCAGAAATATATGGGCCGTTCCACGATGACCGGCTCATCCGAGGCTGCATCGGTCGACAACTGGACGGTAAGGGCGGGCCTTTGCGTGGAGGGCCGGTTCGTTGTTGCGGTGGAAGGGCGTCGGCGGACGATATAACATAGCATCATGAACATGGCGAGGTGGAGGGGGTGAGGTGATGGCCGCGGCCGTTTTCGAGGTCTCCACGTCCTCGCGCGCCCAGATGATGGACATCACCGCGAAGGTGCGCGAGGCGGTGAGGCGCGCGGGCATAAACGAGGGGATATGCGTGGTGTACGTCCCCCATACCACCGCCGGAGTCACGGTGAACGAGAACGCCGACCCGGCGGTGGCGACCGATATCCTGGAGCACCTGGAGAAGCTGGTGCCCCGGGGCGGTTACCGGCACCGCGAGGGCAACGCCGATTCCCATATCAAGGCGAGCATGATGGGTTTCTCGCAAATAATTCCGGTGGAGTCCGGGGACCTCGCCCTGGGCACCTGGCAGGGGGTGTTCCTGTGCGAGTTCGACGGACCGCGCCGCAGGCGCGTGCGGGTGGAGGTGATCCCCGTTGTGCGCTGACCTCCTCACCTTCACCAGCGACTTCGGCCTCGCGGAGGAATGGGTGGGAGTGGTCAAGGGGGTCATCCTCTCCATAAACCCCGCCGCGGTCATCGTGGACATCGCCCACGACATCCCCCCCTTCGACATCGGGAAGGGCGCCTTCCTGCTCGCGGCGGCCCTCCCCCACATGCCGTTGGGGGTGCACCTGGCGGTGGTGGACCCCGGGGTGGGCACGCGCCGCCTGGCGGTGGCCCTGCAAGCGGCCAGGGGGGACATGCTGGTGGGGCCGGACAACGGCCTCCTGATCCCCGCCGCGGAGAATTTGGGCGGCGTGACCGCGGCCTATTTCCTGGACAACCAGGAGTTCTTCCGCTCCCCCGTCCATCCCACCTTCCACGCGCGCGATATCTTCGCTCCCGTGGCGGCGCATCTCTCCCTGGGCGCCGACCCCAGGGACATGGGGTCCCCCATGGACCCCTGCGACCTCGTCCCGGCGCCCTGGGGGCGCGCCCGGGAGGGGGAGGGAGCGGTGTACGCCACGGTGGTGGACATCGACCGCTTCGGGTCCCTGCGCCTGAACGCCTACCCGGAACAGGTCCGCTCGCTGGGATGCCGTGAGGGAGAGCGGGTGCTGCTGGGCCTGGGCGAGGAGGAAATGGAGGCGGTGTTCGCCGCGACCTTCGGGGAGGTGGAGGCGGGGGAGGTCCTCCTCTACGAGGATTCTTCCGGGGTGATGGCGGCGGGGGTCAACGGGGGCAGCCTCGCCTCCCGCACCCGAGCCCGCCCCGGGGACGTGGTCGTGATCTACGCGTACGTGGAAACGCCCGAGGACCCCGGACAGATAGAATGATCCTGCGGCCGGCCGCCTCATGCTCCGTAAGAGCCTCGGGGAGCGCACGTGTCCCCACCGGATGCCTTGCGCCGCGCCGCGACTGTCGCTAATGTAGTAGAGGCGTTTTTCGACGCGATGTCATTCCGACGTTGAGGAGGTCTCCATGTCCCAGGAATGCAAGAATCACCGGGCCAATCTGGAGAAGTGCAACTGCACCTACGAGCCCTGTTCCCGCAAGGGTTACTGTTGCGAATGCCTGCACTACCACCGCCGCAACGGCGAGCTGCCGGCATGCTTTTTCCCGCCGGAGGTGGAGCGCACCTACGACCGCTCCGTCCGGCGCTTCATGGCCTGCCGCTGAGAGGGGCTTGGCCGCGTAGCAATCCCGGTTCGCTGCAGCAGACGAAGGCAAGGAGGGAGAGATGGAAGAAGCTTACATCGCCAGCGCGTGCCGCACCGCCATCGGGAGGTTCGGAGGAAGCCTCAGGGGCGTCAAGACGGGCGAGCTGGTCCGCATCGTGGTGGATGAGGCGGTGAGGAGGGCGGGGATCTCCCCGCAGGAAGTGGACGAGGTCATCTTCGGACAGGTGGTGCCGCGCACCGACGAGAACTGCCTCGCCGCCAGGCTGGGAGCCCTCAGGGCGGGGTTGCCCTACACCGTTCCTGCGGCGGGGGTGATCAGGGGCTGCGGTTCGGGCATGCAGGCCCTCATCGACGCCGTGCGCGCCATCCGCGTGGGTGATTCCCGCGTGGTGGTGGCGGGGGGCGCCGAGAACATGAGTTCCATCCATTATTACAGCAACGACATGCGCTGGGGAAAGCGCATGCGCAACGGAGAGTTCGTCGACGGGCTGTGGGAGGTGCTGCATGACCCCTATAACGGCCTGATCATGGGGCTCACGGCGGAGAACATCGCGGAGCGCTTCGGGATCACCCGGGAGGAGCAGGACGCCTATGCCCTGGAGAGCCAGCGCCGCGCCCTGGCCGCCATCGCGGCGGGCAAGTTCAGGGAGGAGATCGTGCCCGTGGAGGTGAAGACCCGCAAGGGAGTGGAGGTCTTCGATACCGACGAGCATCCCACCGAGACCACCCTGGAGAAGCTGGCCTCCCTGCCCCCCGCCTTCAAGAAGGAGGGCACGGTCACCGCCGGCAACGCCTCCGGCATCAACGACGCCGCCGCCGCCCTGGTGCTCATATCCGGCGCGAGGGCGGAGGAGCTGGGGGTCAAGCCCCTGGCCAGGGTGCTCTCCTACGCCTACGTGGGGGTGGACCCGGACATCATGGGGGTGGGGCCGGTTTACGCCATACCCAGGGCGCTGGAGAAGGCGGGCCTCAAGATGGAGGACATAGGGGCCATCGAGCTCAACGAGGCCTTTGCCTCCCAGGCCTACTACTGCATCCGGGAGCTGGGACTGAACCCGGAGATAACCAACATCTACGGGAGCGGCATCGCCCTGGGGCACCCGGTGGGGTGCACGGGCGCGCGTATCGTGGTCACGCTGCTCACCGCCATGAAGGAGCTCGACGCCCGCTACGGCCTGGCCTCGCTGTGCATCGGCGGCGGGCAGGGGATCGCCATGGTCGTCGAGCGCGCGTGACGGCGCGGACGTGCCGCCCCGTCGGGGGATGGGGCGGCGGTGCGCCGGCGGCTCCCGGGACGAGAAAAAAAGGGAGCCGCCCCGCCATGATCGTGAGTCGGCCGTTTGACCGCCCGCGGACGCGGTGTTAACATTTCACTGCCCGTTCCTTGAAAGCGTCATACGCATGCCTGACGGGTCCCGCGAGGGCCAAGAGGGAAGCCGGTGGGAGTCCGGCACGGTAGCGCCGCTGTGACTGGGGAGCGAAGCCCCGCTTATCCACTGACGATACGTTGGGAAGGAGGGGCGGAACGAGGATCCAGGAGTCAGAAGACCTGCCCGGAAGGCGCCAGTAAGCTCTCCGCCTCAGGGAGAAACCTGGCGAGACGGGAAATACGCCCCGCTCTTGGCGAGAGAGCGGGGCTTTTTGTGCGGTAAAGGTCGGGAGGAAAGAGGAGGGAGAAGAGGTGAGGCCGGGAGGGCCGCGAGGGAAGAGGAAAGGGGACGCATGGCGGAAAAGCGCATGACCCTGGTGCTGGGGGGAGCGCGCAGCGGCAAGAGCGCCTTCGCCCAGAGGCTGGCCGCGGCGTCCGGCTCGAGGGTGTGCTTCCTGGCCACGGCGGAGGCGGGCGACGCGGAGATGGAGAAGCGCATTAGGAGGCACCGCGAGGCGCGCCCGGAGGAGTGGCTCACCCTGGAGCTGGGGGGAGGGACGGAGCTCCGCGAGCTCCCGCCGCGAGGAGCCCTGGTGCTCATGGACTGTTTCACGGTCTACCTCTCCAACCTCATGGCGCGCCGAGGCCTCGACTGGCCGCCCGAGGAGGAGGAGCGCATGGACGAGGAGGAGGTCCTGCGCCGCATGGAGGAGGTGGAGGGGGAGGCCCTGGAGCTGGTGGAGCGCCTGCGGGACGCGGCCTCCGGGCTGGTATTGGTCTCCAACGAGGTGGGGATGGGCGTGGTGCCTCCCTACCGGCTGGGACGGGTTTTCCGCGACCTGGCGGGGAGGCTCAACCAGCGCCTGGCGGAGCGCGCGGACGAGGTCTTCCTGGTGGTGGCGGGCCTACCTCTTCGCCTGAAGGCGTGAGGGCGGAGTCGGGGGAGATAGATGACCGGTATCGGGTAAGTGACCGGCTTCGTGAAAGAAGGGAATGAGAGGAAGGATATGGGAAGACTTAAGGAGACCTTGAACAGGATCGGAGAACCGGACGCGGAGGCGATGCGCGCGGCGTCGGAGCGTCAGGACCGGCTGACCAAGCCCGCCGGCGCCCTGGGTATGCTGGAGGAGATATCCATCAAGGTGGCGGGCATCATGGGAGAGGCGATGCCGCGCCCCGGGCGCAAGGTAGTGCTGGTCATGGCCGCCGACCACGGGGTCACCGCGCAGGGGGTGAGCCTCTACCCCCGCGACGTCACCGCCCAGATGCTGCACAATTTCCTCGCCGGGGGAGCGGCCATCAACGTGCTCGCCCGCCACGTGGGGGCGGAGGTGCGGGTGGTGGACGTGGGAGTCGCGGCGGACGTGGAGGCGGAGGGCCTCACGGTGCGCAAGGTGAGGCACGGCACCGCCGACCTCTCCCGCGGCCCGGCGATGTCCCGGGAGGAGGCGGTTGCCTGCGTGGAGGCCGGTATAGATATTGCAGAGGAGGAGCTGGCGGCGGGGGCCTCTTTTCTGGCTACCGGGGACATGGGCATAGGGAACACCACCGCCGCCAGCGCCATCACCGCCGCGGTGACGGGCATGGATCCGCGCGAGGTGACCGGCCGGGGCACCGGGCTGGACGACGAAGGCCTGGAGCGCAAGGTGGAGGTGATCAGGAGGGCCTTGGAATTGAACCGCCCCGACCCCTCCGACGCCCTGGACGTGCTGGCCAAGGTGGGGGGCCTGGAGATAGGAGCCATCGCCGGCGTTATGCTCGCCGCCGCCGCCGCCCGGAGGCCCGTGCTGGTGGACGGCTTCATCTCCGGAGCCGGAGCGCTCATTGCGGCGGGGCTGCACCCCCTGGCGACGCGCTTCATGCTCGCCTCTCACCTCTCGGTGGAGCGGGGACACGCCGTCATCCTCGAGCGCCTTGGCCTGCATCCCATCATCAGGGCGAACATGCGCCTGGGGGAGGGCACGGGAGCCGCGCTGGGCCTCACCCTGGTGGAGGCGGCGTTGAAGATACTCTCCGAGATGGCCACCTTCGAAGAGGCCGGCGTAAATGGGGTCAGCCCCGGACATGGGACATCACCGCTCGAAGAGGCGGTCGAACCGCACCGGAGGCGGAGCGAGGACCACCGGTAAAGACCTGGCGATGCGTGAACCGAACCCCGTGTTGACCGCGCGGCAGAGACGCGAGGGGGGAGGGAGAACGTGGTCAGCAGCGGAGAAAGCGAGGCGGGATCGGCTCCAGCCTGCCGAATCCGCGGCATAAAAGCCGAGCGGAGATCGCAATGGACCGGATGGAACACATGAGGTGTAATGAGTAAAAGAGATGGCCTCGGCCACGGTGATGGAGGAAGCGGACGCCGCGGGAGGCGGTGGGGCATGGGAGCCCTGAGCGACGCCTTCCGCTTCCTCACCGCGCTGCCCCTCCCTCAACGCCGGGGAGACGAAGGAACGCTGGCGGCGTCGCTGTCGTATTTTCCCTTGGTGGGAGCGGTTATCGGAGGCGCCCTGGTGCTCACGGACTGGGCGTGCGGCCTGGCCTTCCCCCGCGCGACCCATTTCCTCTCCGCCGCCCTGGTGCTGGCGGTCTATGCCTTCCTCACGGGCGGGTTACACCACGACGGCCTCATGGACGTCGCCGACGCTTTCTGGGGGAGGAGGTCGCGGGAGGAGAGGCTGCGCATCATGAAGGACGCGCGAGCAGGGGCCCTTGGCGTGACCGCCGTGGTGCTCTTTCTGCTGGTGGAGCTGGCCGCGCTATACGCCCTTCCCGCGCACGTGGATGCTTCCCCGGGGCGCCTGCGCTGGGCAGCGCTCCTGTCTTTCCCGGTGTTGGGGAGGTGGATGATGTGCTACCTCTGCGTGCGTTTTCCCTACGCGCGCGAGGAGGGCACGGGCGCGGTCTTCGTCAAGGAGGCCGCATATTCCAGCCTGGCGCCAGCGAGTGCGCTCACCCTGGC
The DNA here is from genome assembly GCA_014360645.1 of Actinomycetota bacterium. Classification (NCBI taxonomy): domain Bacteria; kingdom Bacillati; phylum Actinomycetota; species Actinomycetota bacterium. Next base: position 59,727 of record JACIXD010000014.1, read on the forward strand.
CGTGCTGGCGGGATGTTTCGTTTTTTTGGCCTGCGTTCCCATGCTCATCGCGGCGCTCTCCATCCTCGCCCTTGCCTTCGCCGAGGCGTCGGGAGGGTATTTCATGCGCGCCCTGGGGGGGGTCACCGGTGACTGCGTGGGGGCGGCGGCCATGTTCTGCGAGGCGCTCGTACTGCTGTTGCTGGCCAGCCGCCTACCGGAACTGCTCCTCTGAACGGGGAAGCCCCGGACAGGGGACATTTTTTCTCTGCGGGGGCTGTCACGGGTCCGGAAGCGTAAGCGCAAGCAAGACCCTCGCATCGCGGAGATCGCGGTGGGGGGGGCAGAAGCGGCCTGAACAGGAGAAAGAGGGACATGGTGCGCGGAAGAAGGTGCGTAGCGCAACGCCGGCCTCGCCCGGCGGCTACGGAAAGGTGAGGTGGTGATGGGGCGCGCGGAAGAGCTCGAGCGCGGAAGATCTCGGCGCATCGCCGCCGCCTTCGCCCTGGACGCCCTCCTGGGGGATCCCGAGGGATACCCCCACCCCGTGCGCGTCATGGGCGCCTGGGTGGAAAGGCTGGAGCGTCGCCTGGGTCCCCGCGGCGCGGATGACCGCGGGGCACGCCTGCGCGGCTGTTTGCTGGCGGCCCTGGTGGCGGGCGGGAGCTGGGCGGCGGGACGTGCCTTGCTGGCGGGGCCCTGGCCGGGGGCAACGGAGACGCTGCTCCTGTACACCGCGTTTGCATGGAAGGACCTGGAAAGAAGCGCCCTGAAGGTAGCGGAGGCGCTGGAGAGGGGAGAGGTGGAGGCGGCGAGGTCCCGCCTGCGCGCGCTGGTGGGGAGGGACACGGAGGCGCTGGACGAGGGCGGGATCTGCCGGGCGGCGGTGGAGTCGGTGGCGGAGAACTACTGCGACGGGGTCCTCGCGCCGCTGCTCTGGGCGGCCGTGGGGGGAGCGCCGGCGGCGCTGGCCTTCAAGGCGGTGTCCACCATGGATTCCATGCTCGGCCACAAGGACGAGCGCCACCTCCACCTGGGATGGTGCCCGGCGCGCCTGGACGACCTGGCCGTACTCGTCCCCGCCAGGATCTCCCTTCCCCTCATCTGGCTGTCCGCCCTGGCCTGCGGCCTTGACGCCGGGGCGGCCTGGAGGATAGGGATCAGGGACCGCAGGCGGCACGCCAGCCCCAACAGCGCCTACCCCGAGGCGGCCTTCGCCGGGGCCCTGGGGCTGGAGCTTGGGGGCGAGGTGGCCTACCGCGGAGAGACGTACCGGTATCCGACCATCGGCGAGGGGTCCAGGGAGGCCACTCCGGCGCACCTGCGGGAGGCGTTGAGGCTGCTGCGGGCGGCCTCGCTGCTGGGGCTGTGCCTGGCAATGGCGCTGGCATGGTGGAAGGAGAGAGGAGGGGGAGGAGCGTGAGGGAGGGATTTCCCGCCCATGGCGGCGACCTGGAGTGGGCCGCGGAGCGCTACGGCCTCGACCCCCGGGATTTCCTGGACTTCAGCTCCAACCTGAACCCGCTGGGCCCTCCGGAGCGGGCCCTGGAGGCGGCGCGCGCCGCCCTGCGGGAGGTCGGCCGCTACCCCGAGCCGGACGCGGACAGGCTGAAGGCGGCCTTGGCCCGCTTCCTGGACCTTGACCGGAGGCTGCTCGTGCTGGGCAACGGGTCGAGCGAGCTCATCCACCACCTCTCACGTTGCGTGCTCTCGGAGGCGTTCCCCGCCGCCGGAGAGGTCGGACCGGGGGGCGGGGGAGCGGGGCGGCCGCCGGGTAGGGCGAGGGTGACGGTGGCGGTCCCCGCCTTCGGGGAATACGAGCGGGCGGCGCGCATCGCAGGCGCGGAGCCGTCCTTTCACGCGCTGCTGCCCGGTGACGGCTTTTCCCTGCGGCCGGAAACCCTTGCGGAGGAGGCAGCCCGCTCGCGGCTCACCTTCTTCTGTAACCCGGCCAGCCCCACGGGCAGGCTCTACCGCAGGAAGGAACTTCTGCCCGTCCTCGAGGCCTGCCGCGCTGCAGGAGGCATCCTGGTGGTGGACGAGAGCTTCATGTCCTTCTGTCCTCCGGGAGAGGCGGAGGAAGCCACCCTCCTCGAACACGCGGGGGAGGAGGGGCTTGCGGTGCTCTCCACCCTCACCAAGGTCTTCGCCCTGGCGGGACTGCGCGGCCCCGGATGGCTGGCGGGCCCCGAGGCCCTGATCTCGTACCTCGAGGAGAGGGCGGTGCCCTGGCGGGTCAACGTGGCGGCGGAGGCCGCGGCCATGGCCTCGCTGGAGGACGAGGGCTTCCTGGCGGAGACGCGCGCCGCGGTGGCGAGCTGGAGGGAGGAGCTGGCGGAAGGGCTCGCGGCCGCCGGCCTGTTCCACGTCTTCCCCTCGCGCACCAACTTCATCCTCCTGCGCCTCACCGGTGCGGAGGAGCGGGCGCGCGAGCTGGTGGACGCGCTGGGAAGGAGGGGGATACTGGTGCGCGACTGCGGGAACTTCCGGGGGCTGGGAGAGGGCTTTCTGCGGGTGGCGGTAAAGAGGCCGGAGGAGAACCGCCGCCTCCTGCGGGCGTTGGAGGAGGCGGCGGGGGAGCTGAAGATCCCCTGAGGGCGCCTTTCGCGGATAGACCTTCCGCCGTCCGCGCCGGCAGGGAGGCCGGGCGACCGCTCCGAAGGCCTGCCTCGCCGGAGCGCAGGAGACGCTTTTTGTGAGCGCGGCCACGGGAGGGAGCGGCTCCCGCGCGGTAACGGGAAAGCGGCGGAGGAGAAGGAAAGAAAAGGAAAGGAAAGAAGGAAGACGGGAAGGAGGAGCGATGCTGCGCAAAAGATCACTGCTGACGGTCCTGGCGTTGTGTATCCTGGCCGCGTCCCTGCTGTCGGGGTGTGGAGGATCGGAGAAAAAGGGGGAGGAGAGGAGCCCCGGCGTCTTCACCGACGACCTGGGGCGGGAGGTGACCCTGGAGGAAGCTCCCTCGCGTATAGTCTCCGTATCGCCAGCCTGCACCGAGATCCTCTTCGCCCTCGGGCTGGGCGACAAGGTGGTCGGGGTCACAGAATACTGCGACTATCCCGAGGAGGCGCTGGAGAAGGAGAAGATCGGCACCTTTACCACCCCCAGCCTCGAAGCCATCGTGGCCCTGAATCCGGACCTGGTGCTGGCCACTGGCGGCGTGCAGGCGGAGGTGCTGGGGCGCATGGAGGAGCTGGGACTCACCGTCTATGCCGTCAACCCCACCACCTTCGACGAGACCCTGGCCACCATCCTGGAGGTGGGCGAGATCACCGGCACCACGCGGCGCGCCGAAGAGATCGTCACCGACATGAACCAGAGAGCGGTGGAGGTGGCCCGGCGGGTGAACGAGATGGAGGCCCGAGGCAAGGCTAGGCCCCGCGCCTTCTTCGAGATCTACTATGAGAACAACGTGTGGACGGTGGGGAAGGGGAGCATCATCTCCAACCTCATCCGCCTGGCGGGGGGAGAGAACATCGGGGACATGGAGTCAGGCGACTACTACGAGTTCAGCGTGGAGGCGCTCATGTCCCAGAACCCGCAGGTCTACCTGGTGGGAAGCGGGTCCATGTTCGAACCCGGAGACATCACCTCCCGCCCGGGTTGGGACCGCATGGACGCGGTGCGGGACGGCAGGGTCTATGTCATCGAGGAGAACCTGCTCTACCGCACGGGGCCGCGGCTCATCGACGGCCTCGAGGCCATTCACGCGGCCCTCTACCCGGAGGATTGAGCGCGCCGCGCGGCGGTGATGCGCGAAGGGCCCGGCATGGCGGCAAGGTGAAAGCGGGAAGGACGTGGAAGAGGTAGCGGGGGTGACGGGAAGGCTGGCCGCGCTGCGCCGCCGCCGCGTGGCGGTGCTTACCTGTCTGGCGCTGGCCATGCTGGCGGCAGTGATCGTGGCCGTGGCCCTGGGTGCGGTGTACGTCCCCCTCGCCACCTCCTTCCGCATCGTGCTCTCCCGCCTGCCGTTGCTGGGCAGGATGGTGGAGGCCACCTGGACGCCCACCCAGGAGACCATCATCGTCTCGGTGCGCCTGCCGCGCGTGCTGCTGGCCCTGCTGGTGGGCATGGGACTGGCCTTGGCCGGAGCAATCTTCCAGGGCCTTTTCCGCAACCCCATGGCCGATCCCAGCATCATCGGGTCCTCCCAGGGGGCGGCGCTGGGGGCCACCGTAGCCTTCTTCTTCGGCATCAAGGCGGGGCTGGGAGGCCTCACCTCCGTCCCCCTCTTCGCCTTCGCGGGGTCGCTGCTGGCGGTGCTGGCGGTCTACGCCATCGCCAGGGTGGGAGGCCGCGCCTCCATCGCCTCCCTGCTGCTGGTGGGCATCGCGCTCTCCTCGTTCCTGGCCTCCATCGTCTCCCTGCTCATGGTGGTGAGCGAGGACCGCATGCACAACATCTTTTTCTGGCTCATGGGCGGGCTGGGCACCGGCAACTGGGACATGGTGCTGGCGGTGCTCCCCTTCATCGCCGTGGGGGCGGCCGCCGCCCTGCTCCTGGCCCGCGACCTCAACCTGCTCATGCTGGGGGAGGAGAGGGCGGCGCAGCTCGGCCTGGAGACGGAGCGCTTCAAGTGGACGATGATCGCGGTGGCCTCCCTGGTGGTGGGGGCCGCCGTCTCGGTGTCGGGGATCATCGGTTTCGTGGGGCTGATGACTCCCCACATCGTGCGCCTGCTCACCGGCCCGGATCACCGCTTCCTCATCCCGGGCTCCATTCTGGGGGGAGGGCTCTTCCTGGTGCTCGCCGACACCCTGGCGCGAACGGTCATCGCCCCCAACGAGCTGCCGGTGGGCATCGTCACCGCCTTTTTCGGGGCTCCCTTCTTCATCTACCTGCTCAGGCGCAGCCGGCAGCAGACGGCCTGAAGCCGGGGAGGGGTGATGGCCATGGAATGGAAGACACTGGAAGCCAGGGACCTGCACGCCGCCTACCGCGAGGCGGAGGTGGTCTCGGGACTCAACCTCACTTTAAGGTCGGGGGACTTCATCGGCATCATCGGACCCAACGGTTCGGGGAAGACCAGCTTCCTCCGGGTCCTGTCGCGGGCCCTCCGGCCCAGGAAGGGGGTGGTGCTCCTGGGCGGCGAGGACCTCTACCGCCTGCCGGCACGGGAGGCGGCACGCAACCTCGCCCTGGTCCCCCAGGAGACAGCGGCCTCCTTCGCCTTCACCGCCCTGGAGGTGGTGCTCATGGGGAGGAACCCCCACCTCGGACGCCTGCGGGCGGCGGGACCGCGCGACCTGGAGAAGGCGCGGCTGGCCATGGAGCGGGCCAACGTCTGGCACCTGGCCGACCGCCCGGTGACCGAGCTCTCGGGAGGGGAGCGCCAGCGGGTGATCATCGCCCAGGCCCTGGCCCAGGACACCGGCCTGCTGCTCCTGGACGAGCCCACTCAGCACCTGGATATCAGCCACCAGCTCTCCCTTCTGGAGCTGCTGGCGGAGATGTGCAGGCGGGGGCTTGCCGTGGTCATGGTCATGCACGACCTCAACCTGGCCTCCCAGTACTGCGACCGCCTGCTGGTCATGAAGGGAGGCAGGGAATACATGCGCGGCACTCCCGAAGAGGTGCTCAACGCCGCCATGCTGCAGGAGGTGTTCGGGGTGGGTGCCATCGTCACCCGTCACGCGGTGACCGAGAGGCCCCAGGTGGTCTTCCTTCCGGGGAGCGGAGGTTCCCCCGTTACCGGACCCCGGGTCCACCTCATCTGCGGCGGAGCCAGCGGCGCCTCCCTCATGCGCGAGCTGCTGGAGGCGGGCTGCTATCTCACTGCGGGCGCCCTCAACCGGGGAGACGGCGACGAGGAGGTGGGGCGGGCCCTGGAGATCCCCATGGCCGTGGAGGCCCCCTTCAGCCGCATCTCCGAGGACACGCACCGCGCCAACCTGGACCTGGTGGAGAGGGCCGAGGTGGTGGTGGTGACCGACCTCTACGTGGGGCCGGGCAACCTCTTGAACCTGGAGGCGGCGCGCGAGGCGCTGCGGGCGGGGAAACGCGTCTTTCTATTCTCGCCCCGTCCCATCGAGGAGCGGGACTACACCGGGGGCGCCGCCGCCGAGCTATACCGGCTCCTGCGCGAGGAGGGCGCCTGGGAGACCGCGGACCGCGGCGAGCTGGTGGCGCTGGTCACGGGGGTGAAGGCGGGTTGAGCCGCGCGCAGGGCCTGGCCGGATGCCTCATGCTCCAGGGCACCTCCTCCCACGTAGGGAAGAGCGTGCTCGCGGCAGCCCTGTGCCGCATCTTAAGGGATGACGGCATACGCGTGGCTCCCTTCAAGAGCCAGAACATGTCCCTGAACTCCTACGTCACGCGGGAGGGCGGGGAGATGGGGCGCGCCCAGGTGCTCCAGGCACAAGCCGCGGGGATAGAGCCCCACACGGACATGAACCCCGTGCTTCTCAAGCCGTCGGCGGGAGGGAAGATGCAGGTGGTGCTGGAGGGAAGACCCGTGGGGCATTACTCGGCCGGGGAATACGGCGAGCTGCTCCCGGAGCTGCTGCCGGCGGTGCTGGCGGCGCTGCGGAGGCTGCGCCGGGACTTCGAGGTGGTGATCATGGAGGGAGCGGGGAGCCCCGCGGAGATCAATCTCGCCGACCGCGATATCGCCAACATGCGCATGGCCGTGGCCGCGGAAGCCCCGGTGATTCTGGTGGGCGACATCGACCGCGGGGGCGTCTTCGCCTCCCTGGTGGGAACCCTTGAGCTCCTCCCATGGAGGGAGCGCCGCCTGGTCTCTGGCTTCATCATCAACAAGTTCCGCGGCGATTTCGGCCTCCTGGAGGGCGGGCTCTCGTGGCTGGAGTCGCGGACCGGGCGCCCGGTGCTGGGGGTGGTGCCCTACCTGTACGACCTCGGCCTCGAGGAGGAGGATTCCGTGAGCCTGGACGAGGCCCGGGCGGCAGCCCGCGCGGAAGGGGAAGAGGAGGGGGAAGAGGAAGGAGATGCGCTGGACATCGCGGTGATCCGCCTCCCCCATATCTCCAATGCCACCGACTTCGAGCCCCTGGAGCGAGAGAGAGGGGTGCGGGTGCGTTTCGTGCGCGGCCCTGCCCGGCTGGGCAGGCCGGACGCGGTGATCGTCCCCGGCACCAAGAGCACCGTCCACGATCTGGCGTGGCTGCGGGAGAGCGGCCTCGCCTCCCGTATAGCGGGCTTGGCGGAATCGGGGGTCCCGTTGATCGGCATATGCGGTGGTTACCAGATGTTGGGAGAGAGCATCGTGGACCCGGAGGGGGTGGAGTCCGCGGAAGAAAAGGCGGCGGGCCTGGGCCTCCTGCCCCTGGTGACGGTCTTCGGCGGGGAGAAGAGCACCCACCGCGTGAAGGCCCGGGCGGCGAGGGATATCCCCCTCCTGGGGCTCGATGCCGCCTCGCCCCCGTTCTCCGGCTACGAGATCCACATGGGACGCTCTTACCTCCCGGTACGTCCTCCCCTGCGCATCGTGGAGCGGGACGGCGCGGCTGTGGAGGCGGGCGAAGGGGCGATGCGCGAGGACCTGCCGGTGTTCGGGTGCTATCTCCACGGCCTCTTCGAGAACCCATGTGTGCGCGAGGGTTTCCTGGCCGCCCTGGAGAGGCGGCGCGGGCTGCGGGCGCGGGGTCCCCGACGGGGGCGGGACTGGGATACGCTGCGCGAGGAGAGCCTGGACCGCCTGGCCCGCGCGGTGCGGGAGTCCCTGCGCATGGATCTGGTCTACCGCCTCTCGGGCTTGGCCCGCGCCTGAGGGGCCGGCGCCGGCCTGGAGGGGCCATCCGCGAGGGGGCGCAGTGCGGGGGCTCCGGGCGGCCCGCACGGTTCCGGAACTCTCACCCCGGGGACTCGCCGCGCCGGAAAGGAGGTCCTACCGGCGCCGCGCCGGGGGCGCATGTTGTGATCGGGTCCCTGCCGCCGCCCTCGAGCACGTTCTCTGGAGGCCGCGCGAAGAGGCAGAGCGAAGAGGTACAATATACACATTCCTATATTATGTATAAGTAGTGCGTGTGGACCTGCGCTATGATGGAGGTCGGGGGCGCACGTGTTCGACGCCGCTGGATGAGCCCAAAGGCCCGTTCCCGCACGGTCTCTCCGTCGGCCCGGGGCAGGATGCAGGGGAGTGGGCGTAGAAGGATTGCTCGGGATCGGAAAAGCGGAAAGACGCGGCAGGCCCGGGGGTCGGCGGGGCGGGGCGAGCTCTCGTATCCGGGGGGCGCGGGCAAGCGCCGGTGACGGCCTCATCGGGACACGCCGCGCCTCTCCGGGTCGGCGGGTGGAGGAGTTGGCATGACCAGGACGCAGCAGCAGAGGATGAAGCGGCGCCGCCAGAGGCGGCAGTCGTTGTTCCTGGCGGTGGTTTGCGCCCTCGTCCTGGGGCTGGTCTTTGCGGTGTTTTCCCTCACCTCCGGGCGCTATCCCGGGGAGGGAGGCGGCGAAAGCCTGGCGGCGGAGACGGCGGGGGTGACTGCGGAGGCCCCCGCCGTCTCCCTGCAGGAGGCGGAAAGGCCGGAGGACCTCTCCCTGACACTGGGCCTGGGGGGAGACGTGGCCTTCGAGGCCGGTAGATCGGCGGCGTTTCAGACGGCGGGGATCGCTTCCCCGTGGGAGGGGATCCGGTCTTTCCTTGAGCGGCACGACCTGAACGTGGTGAGCCTGGAGAGCCCCCTTTGCCGGGGTGGAAGCCCCAATCCCGACCAGCCCTCCCTCTGCCTGCGCGGGGACATCTCCGGCGCGGCCTCCATGGCCGCGGCGGGGGTGAGCGCGGTGTGCATGGCCAACGACCACGTCATGGATTACGGCGCCCGGGGGCTGGAGGAGACCCTCAACCTCCTGCGGGGGGAAAAGGTGGGGGCGTGCGGCGCGGGCTCGGACCGGCGGGCAGCTGGGCAGCCCGTGATGCTCAAGGCTCCCGGGGGAGCCGGCGTGGCGTTGCTCGCCTTCAACGACGTGGGTCCGGGCTCGTACGCGGCGGGCGAGGACAGCCCGGGCGTCAACGCTGTGACCACCCTGGAGGAACTGGGCAACGCGGTGAGCGCCGCCGCGGCGGCAGCCCCCTACGTGGTGGTCTACGTGCACTGGGGCGAGGCGAACAAGAAGGAGATAAGCTCCCGGCAGAGGGAGATCGCATGCGTGTGCGCGCGGGCAGGGGCGGACCTAGTGGTCGGCTGCCACCCCCATTTCATGCAGGGGGTGGAGGTGGTGGAGGGGACCCCGGTCATCTATTCGCTGGGAGGCCTCGTCTACGGGACGGGGAGCGGGGCCGAAGGGGGGCTTCTGGCGAGCTGTCGTTTCGAGGACGGCTACCTGCGGAGCGTTGACCTCTACCCTGTGCGGTGCGGGGAAAGAGGCGCCGTTCTGCTGGCGGACGAAGAGGCAGACGAGGTCCTCGCGGGCTTGGTCGCATCCTCTCCCGGCATCGGCCTGCGCGTCTCCCCCGGCGGATCCGTCCGCCTGGAGCCCAGGTGAGGAACGGGCCCTCGACCTTCCATGGGGGCGAGGCGGCGGAGAGATGAGGCTGGAAAAAGAGCGCTACATCGTCCTGCGCAGGGTGGAGGAGACGGTGCGCTCCCGAGGTATGGTGGAGGCCGGCGACCTGGTGCTGGTGGCCGTCTCCGGGGGAGCCGATTCCCTGGTGCTCCTCGACGCCATGGCCCTCCTCGCGGAGGACCTCGGCGTGTCGCTGGGCGTGGTGCACGTTGACCACGGCGTGCGGCCGTGCTCCGGCGAGGATGCCTCCTTCGTACGGGAGGTGGCGGAACACTACCGCCTTCCCTGCCACGTGGAGAGGATCGAGGCGGTTGGCGGGAAGGGCGGAAAGAGCCCGGAGGAATGGCTGCGGGAGGAACGCTACCGTATTTTCCGCAGCCTGATCGAGGAGACGGGCGCCCGCCGCCTCGCCACCGGCCATACCGCCGACGACAGGGTGGAGACCTTCCTCCTGCGCATTTTAGCGGGGGCGGGCCCGAGGGGACTCGCCTCCATCCCCCCCGTGCGCGGACCTTACGTGAGGCCGCTCATCGGGGTGTGGCGCAGGGAGGTGGAGGAATACGCCCGTTTTCTGCCCTTCGAGCCCCGCCTTGACCGGAGCAACCTGGACCTCTCCATCCCCCGCAACCGCGTGCGGCACGAGCTGCTGCCGCTGCTCGAGGGGCGTTACAACCCGGCGGTGAAACGCACCCTGCTGGCCGAGGCGGAGATGTTCTCGGAGGTGGCGGAAGCGCTGGCCGGCCGCACGGACGAGGCCCGGGCGCGTGTGGTGCGGGAGGAAGGGGGAGCTATGCTGCTGGACGTGGAGGCCGCGCGCGCCCTGGAGGTGGCCACCCTGAGGGAGGTCATCGCGGGGATGCTGCGCGGACTGGGGCGCGATCCCGAGTTCCGCTTGGTGGAGGACATCCGCCTCAAGTTGCTGGAAGGTGATGGAAACCCGTCCCTGGAGCTTGGAGGCGGGCTCGAGGCCCGCCGGTCCTACGGGCTGGTCCGCATGGGACCTGTGGAAGCCGTGCCGGAGGCGCCGTGGGCGGAGATCCCGGGCGAGGGCATATATCCCCTGGGCGGTTCCGGCCTCACCCTCAAGGTGGCCTTCAAAGAATGGCGCGGAGGCGACCCTGGCCGGGAGGCCCCCGGAGGGGAAAAGGCCTGGCTCGACGCCGACCTGCTGCGCTTCCCGCTGCTGGTGCGGGGCGTCCGCCCCGGCGACCGCTTCCACCCCTTGGGGGCCCCGGGACGGCGCAAGCTGCAGGATTTTCTCGTGGACCTGAAGGTCCCCCGCGAGAGGCGCCGGGAGGCCCTGGTGCTGGAGTCGGGGGGCGAGATCGCCTGGGTGATGGGGCTGCGTATCGACGAGAGGTTCAGGGTGCGGGAGGGCACGCGGAGGGTGGCGGAGCTAGAGGTCGCGGGCCTGACCGACTCCCGGGGCCCGCGTGGGCGTTGAGCCGTCGGCGAGTCAGCCCCCGGCCGGGTCGCCCCCGCGCGGCGCCCCCACTCTGGATCGTGGACGGCAGGCCTTCACCCGTGACGCGGCCTCCGCCGCGGGAGACGGTTCAGCGTCAGGGCACCCGGGACGATAAAATATGAGGTCGGGATAGGTTGTGACCGGCCGCGCGTTCCCCGAGCCGCGCGGCGCGGGCGGAGACGGGGGCCGGAGAGGGTGCCGGCCCAGGGGGGCGGCAGGGTAGTGGCGGCCGGCGTAGGAGGTTACCCGTGCTCCCGGGGCCTCGAGGAGGATGGGGGGATGATGGAAGACAAGAAGGCGGCGAGGGTGCTCATAAGCGAGGAGGAGATAAGGCGGCGCACGGCGGAGCTGGCGCGCGAGATCACTCGTGATTACGCCGGGCGCGAGCTGGTGATGGTGGGCGTCCTCAAGGGGGCCTTCGTGTTCCTCGCCGACCTCGCGCGGCAGGTGGAGCTGCCGTTGGAGATAGATTTCGTCGCCGTGTCCAGCTACGGGGCGGACACCAGGTCCTCGGGCGTGGTGAGGATCATCAAGGACCTTGACCTGGACATCTCTGACAAGCACGTGCTGCTGGTGGAGGACATCGTGGACACCGGCCTCACCCTCAAATACCTCGTCGGCCTCCTCGAGGAGAGGGGTCCGGCCTCGGTGGAGATATGCGCCTTGCTCAACAAGCCGGAGGCGCGTAAGGTTGGTCTTGAGGTGAAGTACAGCGGCTTCGACGTGCCGCCGCTGTTCGTGGTCGGCTACGGGCTGGACCACGCCGAGCGGTTCCGCCAGCTGCCCTATGTGGGTGTGCTGGAGGATGTGGAAGGAAGTGGAAAAGAGAGTTGAACACCGGCAATAAACGTCTATGGAGGACGGCCATCTTCTACCTCATCATCGTCTTCGTGGTCATCCTCGTCTGGACCAAGTCCCCCAGCATCTTCGGCAACGACCGCACCCGCGACCTGAGCTGGTTCGAGGACCGGCTCAAGGCGGGGGAGATCGCCAGCGTGACCATCAAGGACAAGGACCACAAGGTGCAGGGGACCCTGACCACGGGAGAGGAGTACGAGGCCAGTTTCCCCGCCGACTACACCGGTGAGCTGGTGAAGGAGATCAACGAGTACCGCTCCTACGCCACCTCCGAGGACCCAGAGCTGGCGCAGAAGTACGCCGCCTACCGCAACCTGGAGGTCAAAGTGGACGCCCAGGGCGGCTTCGATTTTCTGGGCATGGTGCTCAACCTCCTCCCTTTCATCCTGGTCATCGTGCTCTTCTTCTTCCTCTTCCAGCAGATGCAGGGGGGAGGAAGCAAGGTGATGTCCTTCGGCAAGAGCCGCGCCAAGGTGATGACCAAGGAGCAGACCAAGGTCACCTTCAAGGACGTGGCGGGCGTGGACGAGGCGGTGGAGGAGCTGCGGGAGATAAGGGATTTCCTGGCCAACCCGGCGAAGTTCCAGGCCCTGGGGGCCAAGATACCCAAGGGCGTGCTCCTCTACGGCCCCCCGGGCTCGGGCAAGACGCTGCTCGCGCGCGCCGTGGCGGGCGAGGCGGGGGTGCCGTTCTTCTCCATCTCCGGCTCCGATTTCGTGGAGATGTTCGTGGGCGTGGGTGCCTCACGCGTTCGCGATCTCTTCGAGCAGGCCAAAGCCTCCGCCCCGGCTATCATCTTCATGGACGAGATCGACGCTGTGGGGCGCCATCGCGGGGCCGGGCTGGGGGGCGGTCACGACGAGCGCGAGCAGACCCTCAACCAGCTCCTGGTGGAGATGGACGGCTTCGACATGAAGACCGGGGTCATCCTCATCGCCGCCACCAACCGTCCCGACATCTTGGATCCCGCCCTGCTCAGGCCCGGACGCTTCGACCGCCAGATCGTGGTGGACCGCCCGGACCTCAAGGGGCGCATCGATATCTTGAAGGTGCATACGCGGGACAAGCCCCTGGCCGAGGACGTGGACCTGGAGGTGCTTGCGCGGCGCACCCCCGGTTTCACCGGCGCCGACCTCGCCAACCTGGTAAATGAGGCGGCCCTCCTCTCCGCACGGCACGGCAAGAAGAAGCTGGACATGGAGGAGATGGAGGAGGCCATAGACCGCGTGGTGGCTGGGCCGGAGCGGCGCACCCGCCTCATCAGCGACAAGGAGAAGGAGATCATCGCCTATCACGAGACGGGGCACGCCCTGGTGGCCCATGAGCTGCCCAACGCCGACCCCGTGCACAAGATCTCCATCATCCCCAGGGGCCAGGCCCTGGGTTATACCCTCACCCTCCCCACCGAGGACAAGTACCTGGTCACCAAGTCGGAGCTGGTGGACGAGCTGGCCATGCTCCTGGGGGGGCGGGTGGCGGAAGAGATGGTCTTCGGGGAGCTCACCACCGGGGATCAGAACGACATCGAGAAGGCCACCAAGCTGGCGCGCAAGATGGTGTGCGAGTTCGGCATGAGCGAACGGCTCGGCCCCCTGACCCTGGGACAGAAACAGGGCGAGGTCTTCCTGGGCCGCGACCTCTACACCCACCAGGACTACAGCGACCAGATCGCCTACGAGATCGACAAGGAGGTCAGGCGGCTGGTGGACGAGGCCTACGCGCGCGCCGAGGATATCCTGAAGCGCAACCGGGAGCGGCTGGATACCATAGCCCGCACCCTCATCGAGCGCGAGACCCTGGAAAAGGAGGAGCTCCTCGCCCTCCTGGAGGGGCGTGAGGGCGGCCCGGCCAGGGATGCTCCGGATGGCCTCCCTCAGCCCGACGGTCCCGCCCAGCCGGAGGTGGCGGCGAGGCCGCCCAAGCCCATCAAGGGAAGACCCCTCCCGCAGCCGGAATAGAGCCGCCGCTCCCCGCGGGAAAGGGCCGGCGCACGGGGCGGGAGAAAAGAGGCGGAGCAGAGGGGTCGAGGAAGGGTTTTTTCGGAGATGGAGAGCAGGGAACGGGGACAGGCGCGGAAGCAGACGGCGGGAGAGGACGCGGATCGGGCGCTGGACATCTACTCACGGATCATCGGCTGCCTTCTCTCCCTGGGAAAAGATGCCAGGAAGATGGACAACGCCATCTATTATTCCCCCGAGGGCGCGCCCGTGGAGGTGGTGCTGGGGAAGAGCGGGGAGGAGGCGCTGGTCTCCGTGCTGGACCGCGGTCCCGGGGTTGCCGAGGGGGAGCGGGAGAGGATATTCGAGCGCTTCTACCGCGCTCGGGCCATGCGGGGTCACGGGAGCGCCGGCCTCGGCCTGGGGCTTTTCTTCGCCCGTGAGGTGGTGGAGGCCCACGGTGGCGCCATCTGGTGCGAGCCCCGCGAGGGCGGAGGGTCCGCCTTCCGCTTCACCCTTCCGTGACGGAGGCGGTGATGGGAGCGCATGGCCGGCCAAACGCGTGGCGGCCGCTCATCCCGGACCGCGGGGCGGGGTAAAGGCGCGGGCACGATGCCCGCGTGGCGGGCCCGACCCCGGCATCCGTCCCCGTCACGGACGTGAAGGTGGTCCCCTCACCCCGGGCTCCCTCCGGCGCCTGGGTTATAATAGGCGGGAAAAACCGCGGAACACCGCCGAGGAGGAGGAATTGGACAGAGAGAAGATAAAGCGCGGCGTAAAGCTGATCCTGGAGGGGATCGGGGAGGACCTGGAGAGGGAAGGGCTCAGGGACACCCCCGAGCGCGTCGCCAAGATGTACGAGGAGATCCTCTGGGGCATGGACGTGGAGCCCGCCAGCGTAATCCAGGCCATGTTCATGGAGGAACATGAGGAGATGATCCTGGTAAAGGACATCCCTCTCTATTCCATATGCGAGCACCACCTCATGCCCTTCCTGGGAAAGGCGCACGTGGCCTACATCCCCGGCCCGGAGGGGCAGATAACCGGCATCAGCAAGCTGGCCCGCGTGGTAGACGTGTTCTCCAAGCGCCTGCAGGTGCAGGAGAGGCTCACTACGGACATCGCCGACACCCTGGTGGAGACGCTGCGGCCCCGCGGGGTCATGGTGGTCATCGAGGCGGAGCACCTCTGCATGTCCATGCGGGGAGTGAAGAAGCCGGGCGCCCTCACCGTGACCTCCGCCATGCGGGGGACCTTTCACACCAACGCCGCCTCCCGCGCCGAGGCCATGTCCCTCATACGCCAGAGGAGTTGAGGTGGCGAGATGAGGTACAACCCCCGCCTGCTGGAGGTGGAAGACCTGGCGGAGGCCTACGCACGCCTGGACGAGATAGGGCCCAGCGAGCAGGGGAGGGCCATCATGGCCCCCAAGATGGTCTTCCGCGTGGTGCGCGTGGACGACCTGGACACCAAGGCGGCGAACATCCTCAAGCAGAACATGCTGTCCATCGGTGGGGAGGTGTCTCTTCCCCGCGAGGTCTTCGATTACGGCGGCAAGAAGGTATCCGCGGTCATCTCCGGCAGCCTCAAGCACTACAAGGAGCTCATCTCCAAGCTCAAGCGTCAGCCCTTCGGGCTCAAGGCCCTGGCGGCGGAGCTGGAAAAGGTGCTGCGCCCCGCCTTCGTTCCCGGGGGGAGGGTCCTGAAGCTGGGGGGCAGGGAGTACGACCTTGACCGCCGCACCCTGGTCATGGGGGTGGTCAACGTCACCCCCGATTCCTTCTCCGACGGCGGTCTTTTTCACGACCCCCGCGCCGCCGTGGAGCACGCCCTGCGCCTGGAGGAGGAGGGCGCGGACATCCTGGACATCGGCGGGGAGTCCACCCGGCCGGGTTCGGACTTCGTGACCCTCGACGAGGAGCTGCGCAGGGTCATGCCGGTGCTGGAGGGGATCATGGACCGGGTGGGGATACCGGTCTCCATCGACACCACCAAGGCGGAGGTGGCCAGGCAGGCCTTGGCTGCCGGGTGTGCCATGGTCAACGACATCAGCGCCATGCGCCTCGATCCGGAGATGCCCGGTCTGGTGGCGGACAAGGGGGTGCCGGTGTGCCTCATGCACATGCGCGGCATGCCCAAGGACATGCAGGTGGACCCGCGCTACGACGACGTGGTGGGGGAGATCGCGGCCTTCCTGCGGGAACGCGCGCAGGCGGCGGTGGAGGCGGGGGTGGACCCCTCGGCCATCCTCGTCGATCCCGGGATCGGCTTCGGGAAGACCCTCGAACACAACCTGGAGATCCTGCGACGCCTGGGGGAGTTCCGCTCCCTCGGCTATCCCATCCTCCTGGGCACCTCGCGCAAGAGCTTCATCGGCCGGATACTGGACCTCCCCGAGGACCAGCGGGTAGAGGGCACCGCGGCCAGCGTGGCCTTGGGAATAGCGGGGGGCGCCGATATCGTGAGGGTGCACGACGTCAGGGAGATGGCGCGGGTGGTCCGCGTGACCGACGCCATCCTGGGAAAAGGACGAGGAGAGTGAGGGTTTGGGCAGGGCTCAGAAACTGAAGCAGCAGCGCAAGGAGGAAGAGGAGAGGAAGCGTCTTGAGAAGCGCCGGGAGGCGCGGCGCACGGCGGTGATGGTGGCGGCCTCGCTGCTGACCGTCGCCGCTACCGTGGGCTTGATAATGCTGGTCAACCATCTCAAGAAGAGCGAGGAGAGCAAGGCCTCGCAGCCGCGCATCACCCAGGAGCTGGTGCTCGAGACCACCAAGGGAGAGATAGTGATCGGCCTCTACGGGGAGGACACCCCCCTTACCGTGCAGCACCTGACCGACCTGGTGGGGAAGGGGTTCTACGACGGCCTGAGGTGGTACCGCGTAGAGGATTTCGTGGTGCAGACAGGCAGCCACTACCGTTCGCTGATGGCGGAGTCGGAGGGAGGTGAGCCCGACCAGGATAAGGTCCAGGAAGCGATGATGCGCGACCAGGAGGTGGGGGTGGTCATGGACGAGGTAAAGCACTCCAACCTCAGGGGCGCGGTGGGGATGGCCAAGCCCTCCGACCCCCAGACCCAGCAGCCGCAGGCCAACTCGGCCACCACCGACTTCTATATCCTCAAGCAGGACACCACCTCCCTGGACCCATATTTTACCATATTCGGCCGGGTGACCAGCGGCATGGAGGTGGTCGATTCCCTGGAGACCACCGACGTGCTGGTGAGCGCGACGCTGAGGTGAGCATGGACGCCCCACTGCCGGCGAAGATCGTCATCTTCGGGCTGGAGGTCTTCGCCTACCACGGCTGCACGCCGGAGGAGAAGGAGCGCGGACAGAGGTTCCTCCTGGACCTGGAGGTGGAGTACGACGCCCGCGAGGCTGTGGAGGCCGACGACCTCTCCCGGGCGGTGGACTACGACCGCCTGGCGGCGGAGGTGCACGACCTGGCGGCGCGGGAGAGGTACGACCTCATAGAGACCCTGGCGGCGGAGATCGGCGCCCACGTGATGCGGACCACGCCCGCCCGCCGCGCCCTGGTGAGGGTGCGCAAGCCCGAGGCACCCCTGAGCCGCGAGATGGACTGGGTGGGAGTGGAGATGGGTTTCACCGGGGATGGGGGAAACGCGTAAACGCCGGGTCTACCTGGGCCTGGGGAGCAACCTCGGGGAGCGGGAAAAGAACCTGCTGGCCGCCTTGCGCATGCTCAATGCCCTGGAAGGGATGGTGGTGCGGGAGGTTTCCTCGGTGTACGAGACGGAGCCCTGGGGCGTGGAGGACCAGCCGCGCTTCCTCAACCTGGTGACCCTAGTGGAGAGCGAACGCGATCCCCGCGGCGTACTGGAGGCCTGCCGCGAGGTGGAGCGCGGGCTGGGGCGGGTGAGGGGACGCAGGTGGGGGCCGCGGGTCATCGACGTGGACGTGCTCCTCTACGAGGACCTGGAATGGGAGGACGAGGAGCTGGTGATCCCGCACCCGCTGATGCTGGAGAGGGATTTCGTGATGGTGCCGCTGCTGGAGCTGGGCCCCGGCGGGCTCCCGGCCGGGATAGAGGAGGCGGCGAAGCGCTGGCGGCCGCGGCAGCCGGGGCAGGTCAAAAGGGTGTTCCGCTTCGGTGAGGAGGAATGGCATGGGTGAGCGAGAGGACCGCTTCGTGATCATCGGCGCGGGCAGGGTGGGCACCGCCGTGGGGCACCTCCTGCTGCGCCAGGGCTTGAAGGTGACGGCGGTGGCCTCGCGTAGCGAGGATTCCCTGCGCAGGGCGGCGCGCTTCATCGACGGCGCCCTGCTGACCACCGACGTGGTTAAGGCGGGAAGAAAGGGCAACGCCATCCTCATCACCACCCCCGACGACCTCATCGCCGATACCTGCCTCAGTCTGGTCAGCGGCGGGGCGGTGCACAGGGGTGACCGCGTCCTGCATATGAGCGGCGCCCTGGGGCTGGACGTCCTCGCCTCCGCGGAGGAGGCGGGAGCCAGGACGGCCAGCGTCCACCCCCTGCAGACCTTCGCGGACGTCAGGGGGGCGGTGAAGAGGATCCCCGGCTCGGTGTTCGCGGTGACGGCGCGGGAGGACGCGGCGCGGGATTGGGCGGAGGAGCTGGTGCGCCGCCTGGGAGGAGAGCCGGTGCCGCTGGCGGAGAAGGACAAGACCCTCTATCACATCGGGGCGGTGGTGGCCAGCAACCTCCTGGTGGCCCTGGAACACGCGGCGGAGCTGGTCTACCAGGAGATCGGGGTCGACCACGGCACGGCCCTCAAGGCCCTACTCCCCCTCATCGAGGGCACGGTCTCCAACCTGCGGCGACTGGGGACCGAGGGGGCGCTGACGGGCCCGGTGGCGAGGGGGGACATCGGGGTGGTCCGCCGCCACCTGGAGTGCCTGGAGCGGGAGGAGAGAGAGCTGCTCCTGCGGGTCTATGCCTCCCTTAGCCTGTATGCCCTGGACCTGGCGGAGGCCGGGATGAGCAGATCGCGATGCGAGGAGCTGGAGGAGCTCCTCAGGCATTATCTCTGAGGGCGTTATATGGTAAATATTGTCATGATGATCGGGTGCGGCCGGTGCGCCGCCCCGCGCGTTCCCCCGGGAGGTCAGGCATGCGCATAGTGACCTCGCCCGCGGAGATGCTCCGCACGGTCAAGGAGGCCAGGTCCCGCGGCGAGAGGGTGGGCCTCGTGCCCACCATGGGCTTCTTCCATGCCGGCCATCTCTCCCTCATGCGGACGGCGCGGGCGGAGAACGACCTGGTGGTGGTGAGCATCTTCGTGAACCCCGCCCAGTTCGGACCGCGCGAGGACTACCGCGACTATCCCCGCGACCTCGAGCGTGACGTGCGCATGGCGGAGGAGGCGGGGGTGGACTGCGTCTTCCATCCGCGCGTCGAGGACATGTACCCGGAGCCCTACTTGACCTACGTGGAGGTGGAGGGCATCACCGAGGGCCTCTGCGGGGCATCGCGCCCCGGCCATTTTCGCGGCGTGGCCACGGTGGTTGCCAAGCTCTTCCATATTATCCCCGCCCACCGCGCCTATTTCGGCCTCAAGGACGCCCAGCAGGTGATGGTGGTGCGCCGCATGGTGGAAGACCTCAACTTCGACATAGAGGTAGTGGCCTGCCCCACGGTGCGGGAGGAGGACGGACTGGCCATGAGCTCGCGCAACGTCTACCTGGACCGTGAGGAGAGAAGGGCGGCGACGGTCCTCTACCGCTCCCTACGCCTGGCGGAGGAGTTGGCTGAGGCGGGTGAGAGGGACGCCGCGAAGATAACGGCGGCGATGCGGGAGCTGATGGCCTCCGAGCCCCTGGTGGAGCCGGAGTACGTCGAGGCGGTGGACTGGGGCCTGCTCAGGCCGGTGCGCCACCTGCGGGGCGAGGTCCTCGTCGCCCTGGCGGCGCGGGTGGGCAGGGCGCGCCTCATCGACAACGTCATCCTCCGGATCGAGGGGGCCGGGGAGGAAGGCTAGGCACCCGCGGAACCCCCGGCGCTCCTCCGCGGGCGCGCCGCCGGGACGGGTTCTCCCCGTTCCTGCCTCCGCGGGCCTTATGTTATATTAATTGAGAACGGCGGACGTAATAAGCGATCTTTTCCGGGTGCAGGCGAGCGGAAGAGGGAGAACGGACCAGGCCATGCAGCGCATCATGCTCAAGAGCAAGATCCACCGCGCCACGGTGACGGACGCGGACCTCCATTACGTCGGCAGCATCACCATCGACGAGGAGCTCATGGAGGCCGCGGACCTCCTGCCGTACGAGAGGGTCATGGTGGTGGACGTGGACAACGGCAGCCGTCTGGAGACCTACGTCATCTCGGGAAAGCCCGGCTCGGGCACCATCGCCATGAACGGCGCGGCTGCACGCCTCATACACAAGGGCGACACGGTGATCATCTTCTCCTTCAGCGTGGTGGAGGAGGAGAGGGCGCGGGACTTCAAGCCGCGCGTGGTCTACGTGGACGGCCTGAACCGTATAAGTCACGTGGATGACCACGTGACCGTGGATGACATCTGCTGAGAGAAGAGCGGGGCGGCGCAGGGCGTGACCCCCGCTTTTTTTATTGCGGGAAACCTCTATGCACGAAAACGCGGACATCCTGGGAAGAATCGATGCGCTGCGCCGGGAGCGCAACGCGGTCATCCTCGCCCACAACTACCAGCCCCCGGAGATCCAGGACCTGGCGGACTTCACGGGGGATTCCCTGGGACTGGCGCGCAGGGCGGCGGAGGTGGACGCCGAGGTCATCGTGTTCTGCGGCGTGCATTTCATGGCCGAGACCGCGGCTATCGTCAACCCGCACAAGATCACCCTGCTGCCGGAGCCCGCCGCGGGCTGCTCCCTGGCGGACGCCGTCACGCCGGAGGGTGTCCTCACCCTGAGGAAGCTCCACCCCCGGGCGGCGGTGGTCACCTACGTCAACTCCTCCGCGGCCGTGAAGGCGGTCAGCGATTACTGCTGCACCTCGGGAAACGCCGTGGAGGTGGTGAGGGCGGTGGAGGCGCCGGAGATCATCTTCACCCCCGACGGGAACCTGGGGAGGTACGTACAGAGGGTCACGGGCAGGGAGCTCATCATCTGGGAGGGGTGCTGCCCGGTGCATGACCGCATCACGGCGGAGATGGTGCGGGAGCGCCGGCGCGAGTTCCCCTCCGCCCTGGTGGTGGCCCATCCCGAGTGCCGCGAGGAGGTCCTGGAGCTGGCGGACGCGGTGGCCAGCACCTCGGGCATGTTCCGCGTGGTGGAGGAGAGCGGGGCGCGCGAGGTCATCGTCCTCACCGAGGCGGGGATGGGATATCCCCTGGCCAGGAGGTTCCCGGAGGTCAGGTTCATCTTCCCCGTCGCGGAGCCGCTCTGCCTAGACATGAAGCTCATCACCCTGGAGAAGGTGGAGGCGGCGCTGCGCGGGCTCGAGCCGAAGGTGACCGTTCCCGAGGAGGTGCGCCGCGGCGCCCTGCTGGCGGTGGAGCGGATGCTGGCCATCGGTTGAGGCGCGGCGCGAGGGGAAAGGCATACCATGGTCCCGCGTTACCTGGTCAACTTCGATCTCGACGCCCTGCCCTGCCTCTCCTTCGACGTGCTGGTCGTCGGCAGCGGCGTGGCGGGGCTCTCCACCGCCCTGCGGGCGGCGAGGCGCTACCGCGTGGCGCTGCTCACCAAGACCACCCTCACGGTGACCGCCACCCGCATCGCCCAGGGCGGTATCGCCTCCGCCCTGGGCGCGGACGACAGCCCGGAACTCCACTTCCAGGACACCATCGCCGCCGGCAAGGGGCTGTGCGAGGAGGAGGCGGTGTGGACCCTGGTGAGGGAGGGCCCCATGCGCATAACCGAGCTCATCGAGGAGGTGGGCGCGCACTTCGACACCGTGGACGGCCACCTCGACCTCACCCTGGAGGGAGGACATTCGCGGCGCCGCGTGGCCCATGCCCAGGGGGACGCCACGGGAAGCGAGCTGGAGGCCAGCCTCACCCGCCGCCTCCTCTACAACAAGCGCCTGGACGTGTTCGAGAACTATTACGCCGTGGACATCGTCACCGTGGACGGGCGGTGCGCGGGAGTCCTGGGGATGGACGCGCTTACCGGGACCATCAGCTTCTTCCATGCCCGGGCGGTGGTGCTGGCCATGGGCGGCATGGGGCAGCTCTACGCCGTGACCACCAACCCCGAGATCTGCACTGGGGACGGCGTCTCCATGGCCCTGCGCGCGGGGGCGGAGGTGGCCGACCTGGAGTTCCTGCAGTTCCACCCCACCGCCCTGCACCTCCCGGAGACCCCGCGCTGGCTGATCAGCGAGGCGGTGAGGGGAGAGGGGGCGGTGCTGGTGGACCACGCCGGAAAAAGGATCATGCGCGGCGTCCACCCTCAGGAGGACCTCGCGCCGCGGGACGTGGTGGTGAACGAGATGGTGCGGGTGATGAAGGAAGAGGAGCGGGACCACCTCTTCCTCGACGCCACCCGCATCCCCGCAGACAGGCTGAAGGAGCGCTTTCCCACCATCTACCGCCACTGTCTGGAGGCAGGCCTGGACATCACCCGCGTCCCCATCCCCGTCTCTCCCGCCGCGCATTACATGAGCGGCGGCGTGGTCACCGACCTCCGCGGCAGGACGGCGGTCAGAGGCCTGTACGCCTGCGGGGAGGTGGCCTGCACGGGGGTGCACGGCGCCAACCGCCTGGCCTCCAACTCCCTTCTCGAGGGGCTGGTGTTCAGCTGGCGCATCATGCAGGACCTGCCTGACTGGCTGGAGCGGGGGGGTCTGGCCAGGAAGGATCTGGAAGGCCTGGGACACAAGGCCAGGAGGAGCCGCCTGCCGGTGGAGGTGGGCCTGCTGCGCAGGTTCCTGCAGCAGATCATGCAGGACTGCGTGGGCTTCCGCCGCAGCGAGGAGAGTCTGCGCGAGGCCTGGGAGTTCCTGGATAAGAACCTCGAGGTGCTGCGGGTGGAATACCTCAGCCCGCCCGGGTTCGAGCTGCAGAACATGATCATCCTGGCGCGGTTGATGGTGAGAGCGGCCATGCTGCGCGAGGAGAGCCGGGGCTGCCATTACCGCGTGGACTTCCCGGGGATGGCGGAGTTCTGGCGGTGCCACGTGGTGTTCAGTTCGCGCGGCGGGAGGGTCACGCGGGAGTTGAGGGAAGTGGGGAGGCTGACCGGGGACGGTTACGCCTGGGAAGAAGGGTGAGCGAGGGAAAGTGGACGAGGCATTCAGGCGAGCGTGCATGGAAGCGGTTCGCAGGGCGCTGGACGAGGACCTGCAGAGCCGGGGAGACATCACCTCCCAGGCGGTGATCCCGCCCGGGATGAGGGCCCGGGGGCGCCTGGTGATGCGCGAGGAAGGGGTGGTGGCGGGCCTGCCCCTGGCCTCCATGACCTTCCGCGTCCTCGACGCCAGGGTGTCCTTCCGCTCCCTGGCCAACGACGGCGAGAGGCTTCCCGCCGGGAGCGAGATCGCGGAGGTCGAGGGCCTTGCCGCCACCATCCTGGAGGGGGAGAGAACGGCCCTCAACTTCCTGCAGCGCCTCTCCGGCATCGCCACCCTCACCTCTCTTTTCGTGGCCCGCGCGGCGCCCCACGGAGCGGTGATCCTGGACACCCGCAAGACCGCCCCCGGGTTGCGGGCGCTGGAGAAGTACGCGGTGCGCGCGGGGGGCGGCAGGAACCACCGTTTCGGCCTCTTCGACGCCGTGCTCATCAAAGACAACCACGTCGCCGCCGTGGGCGGGGTGGGCGAGGCGGTGAGGAGGGCGCGGGAGGCGCTGGGAGACGAGTTCCCCGTGGAGGTGGAGGTGCAGCGGTTGCGGGACCTGGAGGAGGCTATCCAGGCGGGTGCCGAGGTGGTGATGCTGGACAACCTCGACGTGTCCGAGGTGGAGGAGGCGGTGAGGATGGCGAGGGGCAGGGTGAAGCTGGAGGCCTCGGGCGGGATAAGCCTGGAAAACGTGGCCGCCTACGCCGCCGCGGGAGTGGATTTCATCTCCGTGGGAGCCATCACCCACAGCGCAAGGGCGCTGGACATCGCGCTGGACCTCGAGCCCCTGCGCGGATGAGCGGGGACGCGAGGCAGGGGAGGCGCCTCCTTACGGCCCACGGGCCGCCGCGGGCGGGGGCAGGAGAGATGAGGTATCGTGTAGAATGAAGTCGTGCCCGTCTGCTTCCGGGCGCGGGACTTACCGGAACCGCGAGGAGGGGTTGCCGTGCTCTTGGCCATCGACGTGGGAAACACCCAGACGGTGATCGGGGCCTACCGCGATGCCGACCTGGTGGGACACTGGAGGATCTCCACCGACGCCAGCAAGACCGAGGATGAGCTCGCCCTCTACTACCAGGGTTTTCTGATGCTCAAGGGCCTCTCCTTCGCCAGCTTCGACGCGGTGATCATCTCCTCGGTGGTCCCCGCCGCCACCATGTCCCTGGAGCAGATGACCCGGGAATATTGGGAGTTCGAGCCCCTCATCGTGGGGCACAACGTGGAGGCGGGCATCGAGGTGCTCATCGACAACCCGAGGGAGGTGGGGCCCGACCGCCTGGTCAACGCCGTGGCCGCCTTCGAGCGCTACGGGGGGCCGAGCATCGTGGTGGATTTCGGCACCGCCACCACCTTCGACGCCGTTTCCCCGGCCGGTGAGTACCTGGGCGGCGCCATCGCCCCCGGGATAGAGATATCCTCGCGCGCTCTCTTCAACGCCGCGGCGCGGCTGCCGCGGGTGGAGGTGCACCGTCCTCCGTCGGTCATCGGGAAGAACACGGTGTGGAGCATGCAGTCGGGGATCGTCTTCGGCTTCGCCGGCCAGGTGGACCGCATCGTGGAGATGATGAAGGACGAGCTCGGAAAGGGCGCCAAGGTGGTGGCCACGGGAGGCCTCGCCGAGGTGGTGGTGGGGGAGTGCCGCACCATCGACGTCCACGACCCGCTGCTCACCCTGCACGGCCTCCGCCTTATCTACGAGAGGCGGAGCGGGAAAGCGGGGTGACGGGGGCGCAACCGCGTCCAGGGATGCTGCCACGGAGGTTTTATTGACAGCCATAGTCACCCCATATATTATGTTACGGGACCGAGAAATCGGGCGGGATAGCAGGCAAAACGTCCGCCCGCGTGCCATAACGGACAAGCCGGCCAGAGTCGAAGCAGAGGTCGAAACAGCATGGCAGGATCCAAGTTGAAGGTCAGGTCAAGGAAGCCGGGCAAGGCCCACGAAGGGAAGAAGGCAGGCAAACACCTCACCGACCAGCTGGAAGAGAAATACATCGGCACCTCTACCGAGGTCTTCAGCCGCATATCCGCCAAGGAGAGCGAGATACGTTCCAAGGTCAGCGCCGAAAGAGCCCGCGCTGAGCGCCTCCTGGAGGACGCCAAGGGCGAGGCGGCGGCACTGAAGCGTAAGGCCACCCTCGAGGATATCGGCAGGGATGCCTACGACAGGATCATCGCTGAGGCGCGTGCCGAGATCGAGAATATCGAACGCTCAACCGCGGAGGAGATCGCGCGGGTGGAGAAGACCGGAAGCGCGAACCTCGAAAAGGCGGTAGCCCTCATCGTGAACGCCGTCCTCAAGGCCGGGGAGCCGGACTGAAGGGGGCGGCGTTGCCGTTGGGATCAGGGATGGACTTCATGGAGCCGGTTGCTGTGAAGGGACGAAGATGCGGCTCTGCCGAGCGGGCACCAGAGAGCTGAAACAGGGGAGGCGGAAATGCTTCTGACCATGTCGAAGGTGGAGATAGTGGGGGTGAAGACCCTCTTCTTCCAGGTGCTGGAGGTGCTGCAGGACCTGGGGACCCTGCATCTCGAGGACATCACCAAGAAGAGGGGGCCGCGTTACGCGGACCTCATCCCCATGGAGATGGATCCGGCCCTGGAGGAGGAGAGGAACCTGCTGCAGAACTTGGCCATGCGCAACAACGCCATCCTCTCTGAGCTCATTCCTCCCGAGAAGAAGATAACCCGGACGGAGTTGCAGCAGAAGTATGACTCCTTCAAGGGCAAGACGCTGGGCGAGATCTCGGCCATGGTGGAGGAGGAGGAGAGGGCCACCCGGGATCTACTCACCTACAAGAACGAGCTGGAGGTGGAGCTCTCGCGCCTCTCCAAGTACGAGCCCATCATCAAGAAGGTCTATCCCCTGGCCAGCAAGGTGACGGCCACTGAGAACTACACCTCCATCGCCCTGCTCATCGAGGAGCGCTACAAGCAGGTGTTGGAATATATCCAGAAGGAGCTGGAAAAGATAACCGGCGGACAGTGCGAGGTCTTCTCCGCCCGCGTGGACGAGAACACCCACGCCGCCATCCTCGTCTTCCACAGGCGCTACTCGGAGCAGGTGCACAACTTCCTGGCGGCGGAGAACGTAAACCAGGTGCGCCTGCCCTCTGAGCTGGCGGACAAGCCCTACGACGAGGCCTTAAAGGAGATCGAGGAGCGGCTCAACGAGATCCCTCCAAAGCTCAAAAAGGTGCGGGAGGAGTTGGAAAAGATATCCAGCGATTGGTATGTAACCCTGGTGGCCCTCAAGGACTACCTGGCGGACCGCATCGAGTCCCTCAACGCCATCCCCAAGTTCGGGCAGTCGGGGCACGTCTTCGTGATCACGGGCTGGATGCCCTCGGACAAGGTGGAGGAGACGCGCCGTATCCTGGAGGAGAAGTTCGAGGGCAAGGTGGAGCTCACCGAGGAGGTCCCCAGCCACGACGAGATGGAGGAGGCGCCGGCGGCGCTCAGGAATCCCGGCCCGGTGAGACCCTTCGAGTTCATCTACATGCTCATCAAGCCCCCCAGGTACGGGCATATCGACCCCACCTTCCTGGTGGCCATCTTCTTCCCCCTCCTCTTCGGATTCATGCTGGGGGACATGGGTTATGCCCTGGTGCTCATCGGGGTGGTCTTCCTCATGAAGCGCATGATGAAGAAGCGTGAGTCGCGAAGCCTCTTTTTCGAGCTCTTCGCCAACGTGTTGTTGATCTGTTCCATATCCACGTTCGTCTTCGGACTGCTCTACTTCGAGTTCTTCGGAGACCTGCTCTTCCGCCTCTTCGGCTGGAAGGACGCCGCGGGGCACCTGGAAGTGCAGTGGATATGGGGTTATACCTCCAACGGCAAGCCCTTCGGGTGGCCGCTGGAGCGCATAGCACAGGCGAACCCGGACCTGTTCAAGCTGCTGCTGATCATCGTGATCATCATCGGAGTCCTGCACATGGGCGGGGCCCTGCTCATCGGGCTCATCGACGGCATCCGCCACAAGGACCGCAAACACGCCATCGAGAAAGGGGGATACCTGCTCTTCATCCTGGGCCTGGTGGTCATCTTCGGCAGCCTGTGGGGCATCAAGGGCGCCAAGAGCGTCGCCGTGCCCCTGGGGGCGGTGATGGCGCTGGTGGGCATCGGAGCGGCCGGCTACGGCGGGGGATTCGGGGGAGGCCTGGAGGCCGCCCTCACCTTCGGAAACCTCCTCTCCTACGCCCGTCTATACGGCATCGGGCTGGCCTCGGTGATCCTGGCCGAGGTCTCCAACGAGCTGGGAGCGGAGTTCGGCGGGGGGGCCATGGTCTTTCTCGGAGTGATAGTGGCGGCATTGCTGCACACCCTGAACATCGCCCTGGGGGTGCTCAGCCCCTCCATCCAGTCGCTGCGTCTC
The DNA here is from genome assembly GCA_014360645.1 of Actinomycetota bacterium. Lineage (NCBI taxonomy): Bacteria > Bacillati > Actinomycetota > Actinomycetota bacterium. The sequence continues at coordinate 87,044 of JACIXD010000014.1, forward strand.
AACCTGGTGGAGAGCTTCACCAAGTTCTACAAGGAAGCGGACGTGGTTTACAAGCCCTTCAAACGATCGGGAGGTGAATAGCTTGGAACTCGGACTGATCGCCATCGGGGCGGCCCTGGCCATCGGGTTGTCCGCCCTGGCGACCGGATGGTCGCAATCCAAGATCGGGGCCGCCATGGCGGGAGCCCTCGCGGAGAAGCCGGAGCTGGCCGGTAACGCCATCATCATGATCGCCATCCCCGAGACCATGGTGGTGTTGGGATTCGTTATCGGCTTCTTGATCACGGGCCTGAAGCCGGGAGAGTAAGGAGGCGCATCGGCTCCTTTGCGAGCCGGGATATTCCGACAGGAAGTGAGGGCATGTCGATAGAGGACATCCTGCAGGCCCTGGACGACGAATGCCGGGAGGAGTGCAGGGAGATATTCCGCCGCGCGGAGCAGGAAGCCAGGCAGATCATGGAGCGGGCGCAGGCCGAGGCGGAGGCCGTCCGGCGAGCCCGCCTGGAGAAGCTGGAGTCGGAGGCCCGCAGCGAGAGAATCTCCATGCTCTATTCCGCCCGCCTGAGGTCGAAGAACGCCGTCATCGCCGCCAAGGAGAGGGTGGCGGAGGAGGCCCTGCGTGAGGCCGAGAGGCGCCTGGAAAAGCTGAGGGAACGCCCCGATTACCGGGAGATCCTGGAGAGCCTGATCAGGGAGGGCCTCACGCGGGTCAGCGGCAGGGTGGTGGTCCGCGTCGATCCCGCGGACAGGGCGCTCGCGGAGGAGATCATGCGCGGCCTGGGGCTGGATTACGAGCTCAAGGACGACCTCAGCACCCTGGGGGGCGCGGTGGTCGCCGACGAGGCGGAGAGGGTGACCATCATCAACACCGTGGAGGAGAGGCTCAACCGGGCGCGTGAGAAGTTGCGCATGCAGGTATCCAAGGTCCTCTTCGAGGGCGAGGCGGTGGCCGCGGCGGGAGGGGGGTAAGCCCCCTCTTTCAGTATGCGGGCGCCCTGTCGCGCAGGAGACGGGGACGGCGACGAGAGCTCGAGGTAGTTCGAGATAATGGTACAGGTTCCGCTGAAGGATTACAGCTACGCCAACGCGCGGGTACGCGCCATGTCCGCGCGCCTGCTGGAGCCCCACGTGTACAGGGAGCTCCTGGAGGCGCCCGATTACAACCAGGCTCTCGCGGTGCTGGAGAACACGGAGTACGGGCCGGACATCGAGCACTTCATGCTCGAGGGCGCGCGCCCCACCACCATCGACCGCGCCTTCAACCGCAACCTCGTCCGCACCTTCTCCAAGATCAAGGAGTTCTTCATCGGCAGGCCGGAGGAGCTGGTGAACGCCCTTCTCGCCCGCTGGGACCCCTACAACCTCAAGACCATCCTCAGAGGCATGCGGGCGCTGGTGCCCAAGGCGGAGATCGCCAGGAACCTGGTGCCCATCGGGGCCATCGACCTGGTCACCCTGGAGGAGATCGTGGGCCAGCCCGACCTCAGGGCGAGCATCGACGCCATGGTGGTCCTGGGGCGCGAGTGGCCCATCCCCTACGGCAGGGCGGTCATGGCCCACCTGGCGGAGTACCTTCATGAACACGACCTCTCCGTCCTGGAGCTCGCCCTGGACCGCTTCCATTACCAGGAACTGGGGAAGATCCTCGAGGGAAAGGACGCGGACGCCGCGCTGGTGCGGGAGGTGATGGTCATGGAGGTGGACGCCGTGAACATCGCCACCCTCATGCGCATCTGCGGCCTGGAGCTCAAGGAGTTCCGCGCCCAGGACTATTTTGTTCCCGGAGGCACCATCGGGGACGCGGAAGAGTTCGCCAAGATCATGTCCCTGGGGCAGCCGGAGCAGGTGTACGAGAGGCTTTCGCACCGCATGCCCTACAAGGACGCTCTCGCCGGCGCCTGGAAGGCCTTCGAGGAGAGGGGCGAGAGCGTCTTCGAGGACGAGATGCAGAAGCACATCATCAAGACCTGCCTCAAGATGTCCAAGGATCCCCTGGGCATCGGGGTGATCATCGATTTCATGTGGAGGAAATACCTGGAGATCACCAACCTGCGTATCATCGTCAGGGGCAAGAGCATAGGGCTCATCGAGTCCCAGATACGCAAGGAGTTGGTGCTTTTCGGGGAGGAACAGAAGGGCGGGTAGGCCCGCACGCGGGGGTGAAGCGTCTTGTACAAGGCCATAGTGGTGACCGACCCGGAGACGGCGGACGGGTTCCGCCTCGCGGGCGTCAGCGTGGTGGAGGCGGAGAACCCCGACGAGGCGTTGGAGAAGATCAAGCTCCTCATCGACGATCCCAATGCCGGGATACTCGCGGTGAACGAGCATTTCTACAATAATATTGACGAGAAGACGCAGGAGAAGATCGACAGCATCTACCGGCCCATCGTCATCCCCCTGCCCATCAAGGAATCGGTGGAGATGGCGGGGGAGAGGCGCGCCTACCTGGCCCGGCTCATCCATCGCGCCATCGGTTTTGACATCACCCTGCGGGGCAGGGAGGGAGAGTGATGCCGCCCCGTGGCGGGGCGGGCATGGAGAGATGATCGCCTGGCGTAAGGACTGTTGAGAGACGGGAGAGTGTCGGAATGATCGTAGGGAGCATTGCCAAGGTATCCGGGCCCGTGGTCAGCGCGGAGGGCATGTCCGGCGCCAAGATGTACGATATCACCAGGGTCGGCGAGCTCGGCCTCATCGGCGAGGTGGTGCGCCTGGACGGGGACATCGCCATCGTGCAGGTGTACGAGGACACCTCCGGCCTGAGGGTGGGGGAGAAGGTGGAGTGCACCGAGGAGCCCCTCCAACTGGAGCTCGGCCCCGGCCTCCTATCCTCCATCTACGACGGCATCCAGCGGCGCCTGACGGACATCGCCGAGAACTACGGCGACTTCGTGGTGCGCGGCGTCTCCACCGACGCCCTTCCCCGCGACCGCAAATGGGGTTTCCAGCCCATGGTGGAGGCGGGGGACGAGGTGCAGGAGGGAGACGTGGTGGGGGAGGTGCAGGAGACCACCCACATCGTCCACCGCATCATGGTCCCTCCGGGGATGTCCGGCCGGGTGGCGGAGGTCAGGGAGGGCGAGTTCACCGTGGACCAGACGGTGGTGGTCCTTGAGAGCGGCGCCGAGATCAAGCTCTACCAGACCTGGCCGGCCCGCGTCCCCAGGCCGGTCAAGAAGAAGGAGAACCCCACCGTCCCCTTCATCACCGGCACGCGCATCCTGGACACCTTCTTCCCCATCGCCCAGGGCGGGTACAGCATCATCCCCGGCGGGTTCGGGACCGGCAAGACGGTGACCGAGACCACTCTGGCCAAGTGGGCGGACGCGGACATCGTGATCTATATCGGGTGCGGCGAGAGGGGCAACGAGATCACCGAGGTGCTGGCGGAGTTCCCCAGCCTCATCGACCCCAAGACGGGGGTCCCCCTCATGCAGCGCACCATCCTGGTGGCCAACACCTCCAACATGCCGGTGGCGGCCAGGGAGGCCTCCATCTATACCGGCATCACCCTGGCGGAGTATTACCGCGACATGGGCTACAACGTAGCCCTCATGGCCGACTCCACCTCGCGCTGGGGGGAGGCGCTGCGCGAGGTCTCGGGGCGCCTGGAGGAGATGCCCGGCGAGGAGGGCTACCCCGCTTACCTCGCCACCCGCCTGGCCGACTTCTATGAGCGCTGCGGGAGGGCGGTGTGCCTGGGCAGCGACGAGCGCATGGGCTCCATAACCGCCATCGGCGCGGTCTCGCCCCCGGGCGGCGATTTCTCCGAGCCCATGACCCAGAACTCCCTACGCATCACGGGGGCCTTCTGGGCCCTGGACACCTCCCTGGCCTACCGCCGCCATTTCCCTGCCATCAGCTGGATCAAGAGCTACACCCTGTACCTGGACCAGATCCAGGACTGGTACACCAAGAACGTGGCCGAGGACTGGAGGACGCTGCGCGACAAGGCCATGAGCCTGCTGCAGAAGGAGGTGGAGCTGCAGGAGATCGTGCAGCTGGTGGGGCCGGACGCCCTGCCGGACTTCGCCAAGGCGGTGCTGGAGACCACGCGCATGCTGCGCGAGGATTTCCTGCAGCAGTTCGCCTTCTCCGACACCGACGCCTTCTGCTCCCTACGCAAGGCCTACCTCATGCTCAAGGTCATCCTGACCTATTATGACTGCCTGGAGGAGGTGCTGGTGCAGGGGGTGCCTCTGCGCCAGGCCACGGAGCATCCCATCAAGAACGAGATCGCCCGCATGAAGGAGATCCCTACGGAGGAAGCCGAGGAGAAGATATCCGACCTGCTGGACCGCGTGCAGCGCGAGCTGAGGGCGCTGGGCGAGTGGTGAGAGGAAGAGGACGGGAGAGATAAAGATGTCGAACGGTAGCGCTTTCCTGGCCACCACGGAATACCGCACCGTGGGCGAGGTAGCCGGACCCCTGCTCTTCGTGAGCAAGGTGAAGGGAGCCGCCTACAACGAGATGGTGGAGATCCGTTCCGCGGACGGGTCCGTGAAATATGGCCAGGTCATAGAGCTCGCCGGGGAGCTGGCGGTGGTCCAGGTCTTCGGCCCCACAGCCGGCCTTGACGTGGACCGCACCAACGTACGCTTCCGGGGCGAGGTGGCCAAGATGCCCTGCTCTGTGAACCTCCTGGGGCGCATCCTCAACGGCATGGGCCAGCCCATAGACGGGGGCCCGGAGGTCTTCCCGGAGGAGGAGAGGGAGATCACCGGCTCCCCCATCAACCCCTGGAGCCGCGAGGAGCCCCGCGACTTCATCCAGACGGGAATATCCGCCATCGACGGCCTCAACACCCTGGTGCGCGGGCAGAAGCTCCCCATCTTCTCGGGCGCCGGCCTGCCCGGCAACGAGCTGGCGGCGGCCATCGTGCGCAACGCCAAGATCCTGGGCGGTGAGGAGTTCGCCATCATCTTCGCGGCCATGGGCATCACCCGCCGCGAGGCCTCTTTCTTCCAGGATAGCTTCGCCAGGTCGGGGGCCCTGGAAAGGGTGGTCTTCTTCCTCAACCTCGCCGACGACCCCACGGTGGAGCGCCTGCTGACCCCGCGGTGCGCCCTCACCGTGGCCGAGTTCCTGGCCTTCGAGCACGACATGCAGGTGCTGGTGATCCTCACCGACATGACCAACTACTGCGAGGCGCTGCGCGAGATCTCCACCGCTCGCGAGGAGGTCCCGGGCCGGCGCGGCTATCCCGGCTACATGTACACCGACCTGGCGTCCATCTACGAGCGGGCCGGCCGCATCAAGGGCAAGCCGGGCTCCGTCACCCAGGTGCCCATCCTTGCCATGCCCGACGACGACATCACCCACCCCATCCCGGACCTCACGGGATACATCACCGAGGGGCAGATCGTGCTCTCGCGCCAGCTGCACCGGCGCGGCATCTTCCCCCCCATCGACGTGCTCCCCTGCCTGTCGCGCCTCATGAACCTGGGCATCGGGGAGGGAAGGACGCGGGGTGACCACCGCGGGGTGGCCGACCAGCTCTACGCCTACTACGCCGAGGGCGTGGACCTACGGCGCCTGGTGGCCATCGTGGGCGAGGAAGCCCTGACCGACCAGGACCGCATGGCGCTGAAGTTCGCCGACGCCTTCGAGCAGAACTACCTGGACCAGAAGGACGAGAACCGGGAGCTGGAGCAGACCCTGGAGCTGGGGTGGAAGCTCATCAGCATGATGCCCAAGGAGTCCATCAAGCGCATCAAGACCGAATACATCGAGAAATATTACAATCCCGAGGCGGCGCAGGAGTTCGCGACAACCGAGGGTTGACGGAAGCGAGGAGAGGCGGCGGTAGGAGGACATGGAGCAGGTACACCCGACAAGGAGCGAGCTGCTGAAGCGCAAGGCCAACCGCACCCTGGCCGAGCAGGGGATGAACCTGCTCAAACGCAAGCGCGACGCCCTGCTGGCGGAGTTCATGCCCATCATCGACGAGACCATGCGCCTCTCCCTGCGCCTGGAGCGCGTCACCGCCGACGCCCAGTACGACCTGGCCATGGCCAAGGCCAAGGACGGCGGGCCGGCGGTGCGCTCCGCGTCCTACGCCACCCAGGGAGAGGTGCTGGTGGATATCACCGGCACCCACGTCATGGGGGTGCCCATCCCCGTCATTCGCAAGGGCCAGAGCACCATGCGCAGCGTCCTCAAGCGCGGCTACAGCATAACCGGCGTGTCCAGCCGGGTGGACGCGGCGGCGGAGAAGTTCGAGGAGATCATCGACGTGATCATCGAGTCCGCGGACATCGAGACCAGGCTGCGCCGTCTGGGGGAGGAGCTGCGCAAGACCAACCGCCGCGTAAACGCCCTGGAGAACATCGTCATCCCCGATTACGACGAGCAGATCAAGTTCATCCAGATGAGCCTCGAGGAGAGGGCGCGCGAGGACATCTTCCGCCTCAAGAAGGTGAAGAAGGCCCTGGAGCGCAAAGAGGAAGCCCGCCTGGAGAGACTGAAAGCTTAAATCATGGGGTCAGCCCCGGACATGGGACATTTTGTATGAGCGGGGGTAGGTGTATGTGCGGGCGTATGCGTGCCAGGCCTGGACCTCGCTGCGCTCCGTCCAGGCACTGGACACCGTAGCGCCTGCGGCGCTATCGCTTTCGCGATGCAGTCTCTCGCGCGATAAAGGATAACACCCAGCCGCACAGGCACTGGACACCGTAGCGCCTGCGGCGCTATCGCTTTCGCGATGCAGTCTCTCGCGCGATAAAGGATGACGCCCAGCCGCACAGGCACTGGACACCGTAGCGCCTGCGGCGCTATCGCTTACGCGATGCATTCCGCCGCCAGGAGAAGGCTGACGCCGGTCTGTCGGGAGCGCCGGTGGGGGTGGTATCATCTCGTTGTCATGGTTGAGAGCAAGTTCGTGATCACGGGAGGCAGGCCCCTGCGGGGAGAGGTGCGCGTGGGCGGGGCCAAGAACTCGGTGCTCAAGCTCATGGCCGCCAGCCTCCTCACCCCGGAGGAATGCGTCATCCACAACGCCCCGCGCATAGCCGACGTAGAGATCATGTCCGAGGTGTTGCGGCATCTGGGGGTGGAGGTGGTACGGGCGGAGGATTCCCTGCGCATCCGGGCCGGCGATTTCGCTTTACGAGAAGCCCCGTATCATCTGGTGAGGCGCATGCGCGCCTCCATCATCGTCCTCGGACCGCTGGTGGCGCGCTGGGGGGAGGCATCGGTGGCCATCCCTGGCGGGTGCAACATCGGGTCCCGCAAGATAGACATGCATCTAAAGGGCCTCGCGGAGATGGGGGCGGAGATCACCACCGAGCACGGTTACGTGCGCGCCCGAGCTTCCCGCCTCAAGGGCGCGGATATCGTCCTCGATTTTCCCAGCGTGGGCGCCACGGAAAACCTGGTCATGGCGGCGGTGGGCGCTGAGGGCACGACGCGCATCGAGAACGCCGCCCGCGAGCCGGAGATCCAGGACCTCATCGCCTTCCTCGTAGCCATGGGCGCGGAGATCGAGGGGGCGGGGACGCCGGTGATCGAGGTGCGGGGACCGTCAGCCTTGCGAGGCGTGGAGCACACCGCCATCGGGGACCGCATCGAGGCGGGCACCCTGGCGGTCGCCGCCGCGGTGGCGGGCGGGGATGTGGTGATCGCGGGCGCGGATCCCGGCCACCTGGGGATGCCCCTGGAGAAACTGCGCGACGCGGGGGTGGAGGTGGAGGCGGTCGAGGAGGGCATACGCGTGAGGGGAGGGGGAGGCTACCGGGCCGTGGACCTCGCCACCCTTCCCTATCCCGGGTTTCCCACCGACATGCAGCCCCAGATGATGGTCCTCCTCAGCCTGGCCGAGGGCATCAGCGTGGTCACCGAGAACGTCTTCGAGAGCCGCTTCATGTTCGTGGACGAGCTCAATCGCATGGGGTGCGACATCACCATCGAGGGCCATCATGCCATCGTCAGGGGAGTGGGCAGGTTGAGCGGGGCGGAGGTGAGCGCCCCCGACCTGCGTGCCGGCGCCGCGCTGGTGCTGGCGGGACTGGCGGCGGAGGGCGAGACGCACGTCCTGGACATCCAGCACGTGGACCGGGGATACGAGAGGCTAGAGGAGAAACTCTCCCTCCTGGGAGCCGATATAAAAAGGGTAGAATCGGGATAACCCCGCCCGGCGTACCGCCCCTATCTGTTGCTGTGGGTAGAGAGGACGGGCGGGAGCCTCCGCCTCCGCTGGCGGAGCGCTGGTACGGGTAGTATAGCGGGGGGGAGAAAGGAAGGGCGAAGTTGCCGGCAACCGTAAAGGACCACATCTCGAAAAAGGAACATATCTCGAAAAGCACCGTGCGCTGCCTGCTCGCGCTCTGTCTTGCCTGCCTGGCGGCATGGGCGGGCGCTCCCGCCGCGCATGCCGGGAGCACCGTGACCGACGCGGCAGAGCGGGGGGTGAGCAAAGCTTCGATCCTTGAGAGACTTGTAGCCGCCAACTACCCCGAGGACGCCTTCCGGAGGGGAGAGGTGGTGGTGATGCTCGAGCGGCCCTCGCGGGAGAGCCTGGCGGCGCTCTGCCGTGATTTTTCCTCGCTCCTGGAGTGCGTGCAGGAGGCCGCGGCCGCGATGATGGCGGGCGACCCAGCCGCGCCGGCCGTGCGCCTGCGCCTGCTGCCGGGCGTCGATGAGCTCGAGGCCGCCAGGCGGCTGCTCTCCTCTCCGCTGGTGAAGATGGCGGAGCCGAACGTCGTCTTCCGCGCCGCGGAGACGGTACCCGACGACCCCCTGTACAGCCAGCAGTGGAATCTCCGCGGCGAGTACGGGGTGGGGGCTCCCGCGGCGTGGGACCTTCAGAGGGGATCCTCGGACCTGACCCTGGCGGTGGTGGACACGGGCATGGATTATACCCACCCCGACCTGGCGGGTCGCCGCATCGGAGGATGGGATTATTACAACGGGGACTCCGATCCCTGGGACGATAACGGCCACGGGACAATGGTAGCCGGCATCGCCTGTTCAAACAGCGACAACGGCACGGGGATGGCGGGACTGGACTGGCGGGCGCGGGTCATGCCCCTGAAGGCCTTGGGCGCGAACGGGGAGGGCTCGCTGGACAGCGTGGTGAACAGCATCATGCACGCCGCCAACTATGATGCGGATGTCATCAACATGAGCCTGACCTCGTCGACATATTCCCAGGAACTGGCATATGCGGTGGAATATGCCCATTCCCGTGGATGCATGATGGTGGCGGCTGTGGGCAACGAGGGGGACTCGCGCATCAACTACCCCGCCGGGCTCGCCCAGGTCATCGGGGTTGGCTCCACGGACCTCTCAGGCAGCCGCTCCTATTTCTCCAACCATAACTCGAGTGTGGACCTGGCGGCGCCGGGAGAGCGCATCATCGGGCCGGTGCCGGGAGGACGCTACGAGCGCGGATCGGGAACCTCCGAGGCATCTCCCCACGTCGCGGCCGCGGCCCTGCTCCTGCTGGCGCAATTCCCCGCCGCCACCGCGGATGAGATCTGGCAGAGGCTCAAGAGCGGGGCCCGCGACATGGGGACGCCGGGATACGACGAGTATTACGGGTGGGGCCTGCTTGACGTCAACGCCTCCCTGCGGTCTCCCCTGGTGACCATCACCAGCCCCCCGGAATACTCGTATCCGGAGGCGGGCAAGGTGGCCGCCTCCGCGCAGGCGAGCGGGGCCTCCATCACCCACCTGGAGCTGTGGGTGAAGGGTGAGCTGGTGGAGAGCTACGCCCTGCCCGTGCCGGCGAGCTCCGTCACCCACAGCTTCGAGTCCTGGGACCTCTCGCAGCTGACGGCGGGCGCCAGCGAGATAACCGTGCGGGCCGTGGCCTCGGGACTTACCTTCTCAACCTACGGGGAGGACGCGGTGACCGTCTACCGCAACGGCTCCCAGCCCCGGCCCGCTCACGACTGGTACCTGGCCGAGGGCACCACCGCCTGGGGCTTCGAGGAATACGTGCTGGTGCAGAACCCCGATCCCGACCCGACCGCGGTGCTCGTGACCTTCATGAAACCCGGCGGGGCCACCCAGGAGCACCGTTTCTCCATGCCCGCCTACTCCCGCCTCACCGTGAACGTGAACTCACTGGTGGCGGCGAGCGACGTCTCTACCCATGTGCACGCCGACAGGCCGGTGGTGGTGGAGCGCGCCATGTACTGGGGAGGGAGGACGGACGGGCATTCCTCCGCGGGAGCCAACGCCCCCGCTCACGACTGGTACCTGGCCGAGGGCACCACCGCCTGGGGCTTCGAGGAATACGTGCTGGTGCAGAACCCCGATCCCGACCCGACCGCGGTGCTCGTGACCTTCATGAAACCCGGCGGGGCCACCCAGGTGCACCGTTTCTCCATGCCCGCCTACTCCCGCCTCACCGTGAACGTGAACTCACTGGTGGCGGCGAGCGACGTCTCTACCCATGTGCACGCCGACCGGCCGGTGGTGGTGGAGCGCGCCATGTACTGGGGAGGCAGGACGGACGGGCATTCCTCCGCGGGAGCCAACGCCCCCGCTCACGACTGGTACCTGGCCGAGGGCACCACCGCCTGGGGCTTCGAGGAATACGTGCTGGTGCAGAACCCCAACCCCTCACCGGCCAACCTGAGCTTCGAGTTCATGAAGCCGGACGGCAGCAGGGTGTTTTACAACTACAGCGCCCCGCCGCTGTCGCGCTATACCCTCAACGTCGCGGAGGTGGTGCCGGGTAGCGACGTCTCGACGTCCGTCACGTCCGACCAACCGGTGATCGCGGAACGCGCCATGTACTGGCCGCGGGGCCCCAGGTCCCGCGCGGGCGGGCACTGCAGCGAGGGCTCCATGACCGCCGCCAATACCTGGTACCTTGCCGAGGGCACCACCGCCTGGGGCTTCCAGGAATACGTGCTCCTGGCCAACGTTAGCGAAGAGGTGGCCCACGTCGACCTGTCGTTCATGGGACCGAACGGAAGCCTCCATGACCTTGCCCTCGAGGTGGGCGCCAAGGAGCGCCGGACGGTGTTCGTCAACGAGGTGGACCCGGAGCGCGACGCCTCCGTGCTGGTACGATCCGACCAGCCCCTGGTGGCGGAAAGGGCCATGTACTGGTCAGACAAGGAGGGGGGCACCTGCGCCCGGGGGGCGTTCCGGCCCTGACGGTCCGGGGAGCGCTTGAAGCCGCAGGCCATGATTGAAGCAAGCCGATGAACGGTGTTTACTACCCCTCTCACGTTGCCCGTGCCCTCAACATTAACGACCGGGAGGCGGATCACCGGGCAGCCATGTAGCGGAGGCGAACGCAGCGGGCTACTGCCCCTTCGGCTCGCTCGAGGTCTGAATATCGCGGAATAAGGCCTGGCAGGATGCGGGCAACCGGGACTTGCACCGCTCCCGTACGGCCTAAAACCGGCAAGGGGGCACCGCATCGGAAGGATTGACGAGACGGAAGCTCCGGCGAGGGCGCAAGTTCGATCAGGCGAAGAATCCTTTTGGATGGAGGATCGGCGGCAGGGAATCCGTGCTTTGCCTCACAAGGACCCTTTCCGGGGGTCCTTTCCTTTCGTAATGGTCGGGCTGGAGGGAAGTAAGAGGCGGAAAGCCGGATCGATCGTGTGGATGATGATCGTAAGGGCCCCGGAGAAGGAACAATTCAGCATCCGCCGAATCAGTCAACAGAGGGAACGATCTCGGACGCGGCGGGTCATGTTGCGGCGACCGCGAGGGTTTCCGCCGGAATGGTCGGACGGGGGATGTTACGAAACTGTTACAAGGCTGTTAAATTGATGCAAAATAGCGAACCGAGGGGTTTACTTGGCTGGCTGATTTGCTATAAATAAAAATACAATAAATGTACAGAAAGAAATAAGCGTACCGGGGAAAGAGTTAAATACCAGCGCTTGTTTCTCCGTCGGCTGAAGGCTCTAAGCGAGGCAGGGGATGCTGAGGACTTCAGTCCAGACCGCCATAAACATCGTGGTCATCGTCCTTTTGGTAGGGGCGGTGGTCCTGGGGGCGGTGGCCCTCATCCCCTCGCGCAATCCCGCCGGCCCCCTCATAGGAAAGCTCCTCTCGGCAAAGGGCAACCTCTCGGGGCTGCTGGCCAACCTGGACCCCGCCAAGCTGGCCGAGGCCATGCGCCAAAACCCCAACATGGCCGCCGACCTCCTGGCGGAGCTGGGGGAGGAGGGGGCGAGGATGGTGGCGGAGGCCATAAACGAAAACCCCGCCTTCGTCTCCGCCCTGCTCTCATCGCTGGACCCCGCCACCCTGGCCTACGCCCTGAACGACCCCGCCGCGGCGGAGTTCACCACCTCCCTGCTCTCCTACCTCGACCCCGAGGCCATGGCGGAGGTGGTGAACGGGGCCGGGCCCTTCGTATCCGAGCTCCTCTCCCTCCTGGACCCCCGGGTGATAGCGGAGGCGCTCAACGCCAACGGCCCCTTCCTCGCCGCCACCATGGCGGCCTCCGACCCCGCCGTGATAGCGGGGGCCGTGAACGCCAACGGCCCCTTCGTGACCGCCCTCATCGGGCTGCTCGACCCCGCGGTGATCGCCGCCGCGGCCAACGCCAGCCCCCGCCTGGTGGGAGACCTCCTGGGCTACCTGGACACCGCGGTGGTGGCGCAGGTGATAAACGCCAACTCCGCCTTCGTCTCCGGGCTGCTGCGCCACCTGGACCCCGCGGTGCTCACCGCGGGCATGAACGCCCGCCCCACCTTCCTCTCCCGCCTCCTGGGCTACCTGGACCCCGCGGCCATCGCCGCGGTGCTCAACGCCAACGCGGGCTCCACCGCCGACCTGGTGGCCAACCTCTCCGACCAGCTGCTCTCCAGCGTGCTGGCCCTCACCGCCCACGACCCCGCCTGGATCAACTCCCTTCTGGCGAGGCTCGATCCCGGGGTGGTGGCGGCCATGGTCAACAACTCCAGCACCTTCGCCTCCGCCCTCATCCGGGCCATAGACCCCGCCTGGGCGGCGGGCATAGCCAACGCCAACCCCGACCTCATTTTTCAGGTAATGGACGCCATAGACCCCGACCTGGTGGCGACCCTGGCCAACAACGAGGGCATGCTCACCCGCGTGCTCCCCTTGATAGACACCGCCGCCATCGGGGCGGCCCTGGGCGAGCACACCGACTTCGTCACCCGGCTTCTGCCCCTGCTGGACCCGGTGCTGGCCGAGTACTCCAACCGGGCCCTGGCCGGAAACCCCGAGCTCGCCAAGGCCCTGCTTGCGAACCTGGACGGGGCCCAGATAGCCTCCGCCCTGGCCCAGGCCCCCTCCTTCCTCACCGGCCTGGTGAGGGGGATCGGCCCCGACATGGTGCGGGCGGCCATCGCGGGATCCGACGCCAACCCGCTGTTCTTGATCCAGCTCACCAACGCCTTAGACGCGGGGGCGGTATCCCGCGCCCTGGACCTCTCGGGCTCCTTCGTGCCCACCCTGCTGGCCCTCCTCCCCCCCGGGGTGGGGCAGGCCGCGGCCCAGGGCTTGAACGCCAACCCCGCCATGCTCAACACCGTGCTCGCGACCGCCGATCCCGCCTCGCTGGCGGGCATCCTCAACGCCGGCGCCGCCGACGCCCTCATAGCGGGGCTCATCCCCCTGCTCTCCGCCGGCGCCGCCCAGGCCATAGCGGAGGGGGTGAACGCAGACGCCGCCCAGCCCACCGCGCAGTCCATGATCAGGTCCCTCATCGCGGCCTCCGACCCCGAGGTGATGGCCGACGCCGTCAACCGCAACCCCGACTTCGTGGGGGGCCTGCTGGAGAGGCTCAACGACGCCGCCGCGGCCGCCGTGGCCGCGGGCATGAACGCCAACCCCGACACCGCCCGCACCGTGGCCCGCTACCTGGGAGGGGGCACGGGGCGCAGGATAGCCGAGGCCCTGAACTCCAACACCGCCATCCTCCGCCCCTTGCTCGAGAACCTCTCCCCCCAGGTGGGGGCGGCCATAGCCGAGGGGCTGAACCAGAACACCTCCGACCTCTCCCTGCAGCTCATGGCCAACCTCTCCAGCGAGGTGGGCAGGCAGCTCGCCCTGGGCCTGGGGGACAACCCCGCCCTGCTCGAGAACCTCCTGCCCCGCCTGAACGCGGCCGTGGGCAGGGAGGTGGCGGCGGGGCTCAACGAGAACGCCTCCACCCTCTCCCCCTCCTTCCTGGAGGCCATGCTGGGGGCCACCTCCCCGACCTTCGCCCAGGTGATCGCGAACGCCATGGACATCCCGCCCTACAACATGGACACCTTCATCTCCGTGCTTTTGCAGAACCTGAACCCGGATACCGCCCGGGCGGCGGCCCAGGGCATAAACGCCAACCCCGCCCTCCTCACCCACCTGGTGCGCAACCTGGACGGGGACTCCGCCGCCCAGCAGCTCAACCGGAACGAGGCCTGGCTCACCTCCCTGGTGGCCAACCTGGACGGGGCCGTGCTGGCCGGGGCCATCAACGACGCCCTGGCCACCCCCGGGGGACGCGCCTTCATAGACGACCTCCTGGGCACCCTGGACGGGAACATCGTGGCCTCGGCCATGAACGCGAATCCGGAGATTACGGAGCAGTTCATGGACGCGGCGGCGGTGAACGGGCTGGGCCGCACCATGGGCCAGGCGATAGTGAACGCCAACGCGGGCGGGGTAGGAAAATTCCTCACCGGCCTTTTGGGGACACTGGATGCCGGGACGGTAGCCAGCGCGCTAACGCAGTCGCTGGCCAACCACAGCATGGACCTGCCGGTTCCCGGACACAATATGCTCGAGTGCGTGTGGTTCGACGCCATAGGCAGGATGGCGGGATGGGTGACCATCCCCATGTACCTGAACTTCAGCGGTTTCGAGGAAAGATAGAGGCGGGAGCGGGAAGATGCTTCTACGCAGACCGGTGCAGGCGGGAGAAGAGGCAGCGGCGATGAACGGTATGGCGATGAGGGGTAGTGGTGTCGGGCTTGCGGAGGGGCTCCGTCGCGGAGCGCCGTGCTAGAGAGGTTTTGCACATGCTTCTACGCAGACCGGTGCAGATCGCAGTGAACCTGGCGGTGATCGCCCTCCTGGTGGGGCTCATAGCCGGGGGTGTGGTCATGCTCCTGCCCGTGAAGGGACCGGTGGGCACGGTGCTGGGCAAGATGTCCTCCCAGCGCCACACCCTGGCGGGCATCATCTCCGGGCTGGACCCGGTGGCGGTGGCCCGGGCCATAAACGACAACCCCGCCTTCCTGGCGGGACTCCTCTCCGAGCTCGAGCACCCCGAGAACCAGCGCGCCACCGCCCAGGCGGTAAACGAAAACCCCGACTTCCTCCTGGCCCTGGTCTCCGCCCTGGACCCCGCGGCCCTGGCCCCGGCCATAAACGCCAACGCGGGCCTCATCGCGGACCTCCTGCCCCTGCTGGACCCCGAGGTGCTCGCGGGCACGGTGAACGCGAGCTCCGGCTTCACCGCCGCCCTCATGGGCTACCTGGACCCCCAGGCCATAGCCGCCATCGTGAACCAAAACGGCCCCTTCCTCACCTCCCTGGTCTCCTACCTGGACCCGGGGGTGGTGGCGGGGGCGGCCAACGCCAACTCCGAGCTCACCGCGGCCTTGCTCTCCTTCCTGGACCCCGCGGTCATCGCCTCCGCGGTGAACGCCAACGGGGCCTGGCTCTCGAGCCTGCTCGCCCTCCTAGACCCCGCCCCCACCGCGCAGGCCATAAACCAAAACCCCGCCTTCCTCTCGGGCCTCATACGCAACCTCTCGCCCGCCTCGCTGGCCCGGGCCGTGAACGCCAACTCCGCCTTCCTCACGGGCATCACCCGCTACACCGACCCCGAGGTCATCGTGCGGGCCATAAACGAAAACAAATCCTTCCTCATCGGGGTGGTCAACCGCATGGACCCCCGCGCCTCGGCGCAGATCGCCTCCGACCAGGCCCTGCTCTCGCGCATCCTCTCCCTGCTCTCGCCCGCCCCCATCGCCGGGGCCCTCAACGCCAACGCGGCCTTCGTGAAGCAGGTCATAGAAAGGCTCGACCCCGCGGGGCTCGCGGCCTCCCTCAACGGCACCGGGGACGCGGTGGCCCAGATCGTCTCACTGCTGCGCGACGACTACATCACCTACCTCGCCAACGACGAGGAGTTCCTGAACCAGGTCATACCGAGGATCGACAGCTCCGTGCTCGCGGGCGCCCTCAACGCCAACGCCGCCTTCCTCACCTCCCTGGTGCAGAACCTTCCCGCCTCCCTGGGGCGGGCGGCCGCCGAGGGGCTCAACCTCTCCGGCGCCTTCATCGACCGCATGGTGGGCACCTCCGACCCCGCTTTTTTGGCCGGGGTGCTCGAGGGGGCGGGGCCCTTCATCTCCGCCCTGGTGAAAAGCCTCGACCCCGCCCTGGCCCAGGCGGCGGCCCAGGGGGTAAACGCGAACCCCGCCCTGGTGGAGGCCGCCCTCTCCGCCCTCAACCCGGGCTCCGTCCTCCACATCATGGGGGAGACCACCGGCTTCACCGAGGAGCTCTCCGCCTGCCTCTCGCCCACCGCGGCGGCGGGCATAGCCATGGGCATAAACGCCAACGCCGCCTTCCTCTCCGCCCTCGTCGGGACCCTGGACGCCCACGGGCTCGCCACCCTGCTCACCGTGAACACCGGGGCCGCCCGCGGGCTCTCCGCCCACCTCGACGCGGGCTTCGGCCGCGGGGTGGGAAGGGCCCTCAACGGGGGAGGCACATTTTTGCGCCGCCTCATCTCCTACCTCGACCCCGCGGTGATCGGGGACGCCCTGGACGTAAACCCCGCCCTCACCCGCGACCTGGTGGGAAAGCTCGACGGCGAGCTGGGGCGCGCGGCGGCGGAGGCCATCAACGCAAACCCCGACTTTTTGGTGGGGGTGCTCTCCCGTTTGGACTCCGTCACCGGCAGGGCCATGGCCGAGGGCACCAACGCAAACGCCTCCGGCTTCCTCACCAACCTCCTGCGCTACCTGGACTCCGGGGCCGCCGAGGCCGCGGGCAAGGCCCTGGCCTACGCCGACCCCGACTTCCTATCCGAGCTTTTGGGCAATCTCGAGGCCGACACCGGCCAGAGGATGGCCGAGGCCCAGAACGCCAACCCGAACCTGCTGCGCACCCTCATGGCCAACCTGGCCCCCGCCACCGCCCAGGCCCTGGCCCGGGGGCTCAACCAGAGCGCCTCCCGGAACCCCGGCTTCCTCACCGCCCTGGTCTCCGGCCTGGATTCGGCCACCGGCGAGGCGGTGGGCAGGGGGCTCAACGCCATGGCCGCGGGAGGGGCCTCCTCCGCCCTATATGCCACCCTGGCGGGCACCAAACAGCACACCGTCACCGCCTTGGCCGACGCCCTGGAGGCCAACCGTGCCTTCCTGGACGCCGTCCTCGACAACCTGGATCCCGCCGCCCTGGGCCCGGCCATAAGCGCGGGCATCGACCCCGCCTTCACGGACTTCCTTGTGGACAACCTAGCCGCCACCGACGCGGATATGATGGCGAGGATAACTAACAGCCCCGGGGGTATTGCGCTCACCAATGACCTGATAGCAAACCTTGACGGGGCACGCGTGGCCCAGGCCCTCAACGGGGGGGCGCAGGCTTTCATCGCCGATCTGGTGGGAGGCTTGGACGGGAAGGCAACGGCAAGGATAATGTCGGGAACCGGGCCTGCGGACCTGGGACACGGGCTAGAGATGTCGCTCGACCTGATGGGAACGCCCGGCCTGGATGAGCAAATGGCCGCGGCCATGAACAACAGCTTTTCGGAATCGTATCCCCGACCTCTGCTCAGATATCTCGGGATGAAGACGGACATCGTCTTGAATTTCTTCGGCATGACCAACGAGTGGGGCTGGGCTTACATTAACAGCGCCGGGACGGGAAAGATCTATTGATAGGAATTTAGCGAGGATAACAAGAGAGGTTTACGGAAAGATGTTCCTGCTGAAGAGGCCGCTGCAACTGGTGGTAAATATCGCCGTCGTGGCCCTTCTCGTGGCCTTCCTCGCCCTGGGGGCGGTGATGGTGCTGCCCTCCCGCAGCCCCCTGGGCTCGCTCTTGGGCAAGATGGCCTCCGACGTGGACCTCCTCTCCAACATGCTTGCAAACACCAGGCCGGAGGCTGTGTCCCAGGCCCTGAACGAGAACCCGGAGTTCATCTCCGAGCTGCTCTCCGCCATGGTCGAGGAGGGCACGGTGGAGGTGATCGCCGAGGTGGTGAACAAAAACCCCTCCTTCCTCACCGCCATGATGCCCTACCTGGACCCGGAGGCGGTGGCCTACGTGGTCAATCGCAGCGGGGACCTCATATCCCGCCTCCTGCCCCTCCTGGATCCCGGGGCCATCGCGCAGGCGGTGAACTCAAACGGGGACTTCATCGCCTCCCTGCTTCCCCACCTGGACCCCGCGGCCCTGAGCGCGGGCATAAACGCCAACGGCCCCTTCCTCACAGGGCTCATCTCCTACCTGGACCCCGCGGTGATCGCGGGCATCGTGAACCAAAACGGGCCCTTCCTCACCGCCCTCCTGCCCCTGCTGGATCCCCGGGGCACGGCCCAGGCAGTGAACTCAAACGGGCCCTTCCTCGCCGCCCTGGTCTCCTACCTGGACCCGTATGTGATCGCCCAGGTGGTTAACGCCAACGGGGCCATGATCTCCTCCTCCCTGGACTACATCGACCCCTCGGTGGTGGCGAGGGTGATCAACGCCAACGGGGCCTTCCTGGCCTCGGTGATGGCCTACCTGGACCCCGCGGTGCTCGCGGGCTCCCTCAACGCCAACCTGTATATGGTCACCCGCGTGACCCGCTCAATCTCCCCCTTCTACATCGCCGACATCCTCAACAACACCACCCTGCTCTCCGCCTCTGCTCCCTTCATGCAGCCCTACCCGGTGGCCGCCGCCCTGCAGGGCGCCACCTCCTTCATAAACGGCCTGCTCTCCTACCTGGACCCCGCGGTGGTGGCCGACCTCATCAACTCCTCCATCGACCTGGTAAAACAGGCCGCCGACCACACCGACCCGGGCTTCGTGGCCGACCTCATCGGAAACCAGGCCCTGCTCTCACGCGTCCTGGGGCTCCTGGACGTGGAGGTGCTGGCGCGGGTGGTGAACGCCAACCCCCAGATGACCTCGGACCTTTTGCCCCTGCTCGCCCCCGTGGTGGGCTCGGGCCTGGGGGCGGGCATATCCGCAAACCCCGCCCTCATGACCGAGGCCCTGAAGGCCCTGAACCCCGCGGTGCTGACCCAGGCCCTCAACGCCCATCCCGAGATCGCCGAGGAGCTCTCCCGGCTCATGCCCCCCTCCCTGGGGCCTCACATCGCCCAAGGGCTCTCGGCAAACCCGGAGTTTTTAGGCGAGCTCCTTAAAAACCTCAACCCCGCCCCCGTGGCCTCCGCCCTGGGGGCCCACACCGACTTGGTGAGGAGCCTGCTTTCCGGCATCTCGCCCTCGGTGGCCCGCGCCATGGTGAAGGGCTCCAACCGCAACCCGGACTTCCTCTCCTCGCTCCTCTCGCACCTGGACGCAAGGCCCGTGGCCCAGGCGCTCAACGCCAACCCCTCCTTTCTGCGCACCCTCCTCTCCGACCTGGGAGGGCCCATGGGCACCGCCTCCGCCCAGGGCATGAAGGAGGGCTGGCAGGCGGGAAGGGATTTCCTCTCCGCCCTCATAGGGGCCCTGAACCCCGCGGTGATCGCCCAGGCCGTGAACGCCAACCCCGCCTTCCTGGAGGGCTTTCTGGCCAACGCCAGCTCCCTCACCGCCGAGTACCTGGCCCGGGGCATCAACCAGAACGTGGCCACCCATCCCCTGGGGCAGGATCTGCTCTCGGTGCTTCTGGCCAACCTCTCCGAGGGCGCCGCCGCCGCCCTGGCCCAGGGCATCAACCAGAACGTGGCCGCGAGCCCCGCCGACAACCTGCTGGTGGGCCTGCTCGCCAACACCGACGGCAACGCGGGCATAGCCATAGCCACGGGCTTAAACAACAACCCCGCATTCGTGCGCACCCTGCTCAAAAACATCTCCGCCGCCACCGCGGTGGCCGCCGCCGAGGCCATAAACGTCTCCTGCGCCCGCGCCCAGGCCGACCCCCAGTACCAGTTCCTGCGCAAGCTCCTGGCCAACCTGGACCCCGCCGTGGCCACCGCATCCGCCCAGGGGCTGGACGCCAACCCACAGCTCCAGGGGGTGGTCTCGGGCCTCATCAACTCCCTCTCCGCCTCCGTGGTGGCCCCGGTGATAGCGGCGGGGGTGAACGCCAACGCCGCCTCCCAGACCATGCTCCAGGCGGTGCTGGGCCAGCTCAACCCCACCACCGCCCGCACCATCGCCCTGGCGCTCAACGCCAACCCCCAGATGACTTCCTGGATGCTCCAGGCCCTGGACCCCTCCATGGTGGCCGACCTGCTCTCCGACCACCCCGACGTCATATCCGGACTGCTCTCCAACCTGGACGGGGAGGTGGTGGCCCGGGCCATCAACGCCGAGTACGCCAGGCACCCCGGCTCCTCCTTGATCGAGAGGCTGCTGGGCTCCCCCCACATGAGCGGGGCAAACCTGGCAAATACCCTTGATGCCGTGGGGCTGAACTTCCTGACCGGCCTCATCGCCAACCTGGACGGAACGATGATAGCAAATGCCATAAACGACAACCCGGGAGCGGTAAACCTTCTGGCTGACCTGGTGGCGTACATGAACCCATATTTCGTGCAGGCGCTGGTCAACAACAGCGACACCAACGGGGCTCTCAAGAACCTGTACATGAACGTGACCATCTATAGAGCCAGCAACCCGCTGTTGCAACTGATGCCCCCCGACCTGCAGATCAGAGGCGCGGCGGTATATATACCTCCCAACAAGCCCTCCGGTCCTCCTCCGTGATGAAGGAGAACCGGCATCACCAAGTGCAGTCAACGGTCTTCCTGAGAGCCGTGCAGGTACTGCTTATAAACCGTCTACGGTCTCTGCAGGATGACCTTTAATTTACCTAAGCCCTTTCATCGACGGAACACAGGGATGATGACACGCCGCCGAAGACGGGGTTTGAGGGTGCTGACATGGCGACGCAAGGTGCGCTCACCGTGAGCGTTATGCCGGAAGAGCGCTTTTTCCCGCGGGCGGGGATGCGCGCGCGACATGAGCGCTGGTCGAGTAAGATGGATCATGGAGGGACTGTTTATTTCGATTGCGGCGATAGGCCCGGAAAGAAAGCATTGTTTTATCGGAACGGGAGGTCTCCTTCGTCAACAATATAGCCGCCGTTGGCCTGTGGGCACCCCCACGTCGGATGAGGCGGGGGTGCCCTGCCGGCGAGGGAGAGGATGAGGACAGAGGACCAGGCATGTACAAGGGAACCGTAGCCAGGGGCTTTTTCCCGAACTTGCGGGAGCCAGCCCGTGGCGGCACGGCACCCGCTCTTTGTTTTCTGGTCGGGTTGCTGCTCGTCTCCATGGCCCCGGGCTTTTCCGTTCCGGCGCGGGCGTGGCCCGTCCATGACCGCAGCGGTTGGTCTGACGGGCTCGAAGACGACGCGGGCTTGGCGGTCCTGGACAACGTCTCCTTTTCACCTGAGGAGGTGGCCATCAGGGGGCGGGTCGATCTGCTGGGCAGGGCGGAGGAGGAATGCAGCACTTATACCACCACCCTCCTCGCCGCGGGCGACGGGCTGATATACGGGGCCACCATGGCCAACGACGGGCCTGGAGGAAAGGCCCTTCTCTTCAGGTACGATCCTTCCCGCGCCTGGACCTCGGAGCGTTACGGTCCCGCCGCCAACCCCGCCATCCTCGGGGAGCCCTTCCCCCAGGACGCATACGGGTGGGAGGTGAGCGCCTCGCGGTGGATATGGGACCTGGCGGAAGAGGACGGAAAGATATACGGAGGCTTCTACTACTGGAGCGACCATCACGCCGACGAATGCAGGGCCAGGGGAGGGAGGGTCTTCGTCTACGACCCCGCGCTACCCTGGAGCCCGGGAGAGGGCGTGGGCAGCAACCCGCGCGACCTGGGGCAGGCGGTGGCGGGCGAGGCCGGGGTGATGGGCCTTTGTGTGGGGAACGACGGGTGGATATACGGCGGCACTATTTCCTCAGCCATCTCCTATAAACAGACGCCGCCCGAGGGCAGGGGCGGACATATCTTCCGCCTCGACCCGGCGACGGTCGGCTGGGAGAGCCCGCATTTCGAGGACCTGGGCAAGGTCGCGGTGGACGTATACGAGGTGTGGTCGCTGACCGCTCATCCCTCCCGGGACCTGGTATATGCAGGCACCGCCGAAGGGGCCCGCGTTTACGAGATAGACGCATCCTCCATGCCGATGAGCGCGACCCCGCTGGGTTCGCTGGAGGCGGCGGCCTACGGCTACGTGAGCGAGATGATCACCGCAAGCGACGGCCGCATATACGCCGGCACCTATCCCACCTGCAGGCTGGGGGTATATGACCCCTCGGACGCGGCGCGGGGGCTGGTGGACATGGGCACCGTGCACGAGAGCCAGCGCGAGCTGCCGGGGCTGGCAGAGGGCCCGGACGGCTGCCTCTATCTGGGCACCTACGGCCACGCCAGGATGGGCAACGCGCTGGCCGGAGAGACGGATTACTACGACGGGTGCCTGCTCCGCCTCGACCTCTCGTCGGTGGATATGGCGGCGGCCACCGTGGAACTCGAGAACCTGGGGACGGCGGCGGGGGAGCTGGGAGGAAAGCCGTTCACCCCCGTTTACTGGATAGACGCCCTGTGCGCGGGCAGCGACGGCAGGATCTACGGCGCCGGCAACAACAATTTCATGTTCCGCTTCGACCCCGCTCATCCCTACGACGCGCGGGGAAGCGCCGTGTCCGTGGCGGTCTATCCCTCGGCGGCGGTGCTGAGGCAGGTCATCCCCAGGCCCAACACCGTGAACGCCACCAGGTACATAACCGGCCTGGCGCGGGCATCTGACGGCCGCATATACGGATGCACGGCGGTGGACTGGTGGGGACGTCCGGAACATTCCCTGGAGCAGGGCGGCAGGCTTTTCTGGTACCGGCCCGCGGAGGAGCTGGGGGCCGGGGAATACCGCGACCTCGGGCAGGCCCTGCCCACCGAATACGCTCTCCGGTCCCCGGTGGAGGGACCGGACGGCGCCGTCTATTTCGGCACCCAACCCGGCGGCCGCCTGGCGAGATACAAACCCGACGGCGGGGGGTTCGAGGACCTTGGCACCCCCAGAGAGGGGATAAGCAAGGTCACCGCTCTCTGCAGGCGGGGAGAGCTGATCATCGGCGGCACGGACAAGGGGGCGCACCTCTTCCGCTATCATCCTCATGGCGGGGCGATGCTCTATCTCGGCAGCCCCGTGCCTGGATCCACCAGCATCGACGCCCTCATGGCGGGACGCGAAGGGTTGGTTTACGGCACTATAGGGCCGGTGTTCTTCACCTACGACCCCGAGCGTCCCTGGAGCCCCGGTACGGGGGAGGGGAGCAACCCGCGCAACCGCGTGATCCCGGACTATCCCACCCGCGTCAGCGGACTCGCCCAGGGCAGGGACGGACGCGTGTACCTAGGGGCCTATCCCACGGGGGCGGTTTACGTCTTCGATCCTGCGAGCGGCGAGATCGCCAGGGATCGGGACGGAAACAACAGGGGGATATACGCCCTTGCCGCCGGAAGCGACGGCAAGATATACGGGGGCGCGCAGTGCTCCGATATGTACGCCAAGGACCACGAGCTCCTGGCGCGCTACGAGGACGGCTCCTATGTTTCCATGCCCTGGGTCTGCGGTTGGGAGAACGCGGTTACGGCGTTGGTGTGCGGCTCCAACGGGCGCATCTACGGCGGCACCGGGAACAACGGTTACCTCTTCGAATACGAGCCCGGCTTCGTTTTCGAGTGGGAGAAGGCGGACTACCGGGTAGAGAAGCCCGCGGGGACGGAGGTGGCGGTGGACGTTCTGGACCTCTCCCGCAACCTCCTTTTGGAGGGCGTGGGCCACGAGGAGGACATCTCCGGGTTGTCCCCGGAATACCCCGCAGTGCGGCTAAGGGCCAGGATGAGCAGCGGGGACGACGGCGTGAGGCCGTCTCTCAAGGGATGGTCGCTGTCGTGGGTACCCGGGCGGGGTCCCGCCCCCCGTATAGCCTCTCTCGTGGAGGAGGGAGGCGACGGCGCGGTCTACTGCTGCGAGGAGGTGGAGCTGGTAGGCAGCGGATTCGGAGCGGAGAAGGGGTCAAGCGCGGTGTGGTTCGCGGGCACGCGCGCCGAGGAGGTCATCTCCTGGTCCGACACCTCCATCCGGCTGCGCGTCCCCGCGGGATGCTCCGAGGGCGAGGTGAGGGTGGTGACCATGGCCGGGGAGTCGAACGGAGTGCCCTACACCCTGACCGACGGGCCCCTCCACCATTTCGACCTCTCTCCGGTGGCCTCGCCGCAGCGGGCCGGAGTCCCCTTCACCGTAACCGTCACCGCCCGCGACGCCTGCGGCAACCCCATCCCCTCCTACACGGGTCCCGCCGCCCTCTCATCCACCGCCGGCGCCCTCATCCCTGCGTCCACCGGTACCTTCTCCGGGGGCTCCTGGACGGGACAGGTCACCGTCGTAGGCACCGGGGAAGGGGTGAGGATAAGAGCCGTGGACGGGGCGGCGGCGGGGGAGAGCAATCCCTTCCGCGTGGACCCCGGGCCCCTCCACCATTTCGACCTCTCTCCGGTGGCCTCGCCGCAGCGGGCCGGAGTCCCCTTCACCGTAACCGTCACCGCCCGCGACGCCTGCGGCAACCCCATCCCCTCCTACACGGGTCCCGCCGCCCTCTCATCCACCGCCGGCGCCCTCATCCCTGCGTCCACCGGTACCTTCTCCGGGGGCTCCTGGACGGGACAGGTCACCGTCGTAGGCACCGGGGAAGGGGTGAGGATAAGAGCCGTGGACGGGGCGGCGGCGGGGGAGAGCAATCCCTTCCGCGTGGACCCCGGGCCCGCCCCCGTTCCCTCCACCTCCCTCTTCTTCGCAGAGGGATACACCGGGGAGGGCTTCGAGGAGTGGTTGTGCCTGGCCAACCCCGGGGAGGAGAAGGCCACCGCCAGGGTGGAGCTGCTGGGAGAATCCGGCAGCCTGGGTACCGCGCAGGTGGAGATACCTCCCCGCAGCCGCCGCACCCTGAACATCAACCAGCTCGCGGGAGCGGGCAGGGACGTATCCCTTCTCGTCACCTCCGACCTCCCCGTGGCCGCCGAGCGCCCCATGTATTTCAACTACCGCGGCGTATGGACGGGAGGACACGTGGGCGCGCCCCTCACCCCCTCCACCTCCCTCTTCTTCGCAGAGGGATACACCGGGGAGGGCTTCGAGGAGTGGTTGTGCATGGCCAACCCCGGGGAGGAGAAGGCCACCGCCAGGGTGGAGCTGCTGGGAGAATCCGGCAGCCTGGGTACCGCGCAGGTGGAGATACCTCCCCGCAGCCGCCGCACCCTGAACATCAACCAGCTCGCGGGAGCGGGCAGGGACGTATCCCTTCTCGTCACCTCCGACCTCCCCGTGGCCGCCGAGCGCCCCATGTATTTCAACTACCGCGGCGTATGGACGGGAGGACACGTGGGCGCGCCCGCGATCTTGACCCCCTGAAGAAGCCACTGCCCACAAGCCTGCCTCCGGCAAGGCCCCGGCGCATATGCGCCCGCCACCCTCGGCTAAAGAGCTTACCGCTTTGTATATAATCCACGCGCGCGGAAGCGCCCGGGATAGAAGCCAGGCTCGTGGTTCTTCACCGCCTCAACTTTATTAAAAAGGGCATGATCGGGAGGGCGAGGAAAGGGGTGACTTCATCGGTGTCCGAACGGAAAGATGCTCAATCGTCTCGGTAGGGCGCTTTCCGGATTGAAACAGATCGAGAGACCACATCATCATCCCGACAGGCCGACGAGTTCAACAAGGAGAAAGGGGAGATATCCCAGATGTTCGATCTGGGAACGGAAAAAGCAGAGCAAGGAGGTGTCCAAACGAAGGGTTCGGTTGGAACCGCCACAAGTATCTACCACACCAGGCTTCCGAGCAGGCGAAGACTTGAGAGAATGGCCAAAATGGTGGATCTATCGAAAGAGGCCAGGGTAAGGCTTACCTGGATCGGGCATTACAAGAAGTACGGAAACGCAAGCGTCACCGCAAGAAGATTCGGAATATCAAGGAGTACCTTGTACAAGTGGGTAAAGAGGCATATCGAAAAGGGAGGGATCTTTTCGATCAACGGCTGATTGCCAGGAGTACCTCGTACAAGTGGGCAAAGAGGCATATCGAAAGGGGCCCCATGGGCTTGGAGAGCCTCTCCCGGGCGCCCAAAAGGAAAAGGGCTTCCGCCGCCTTCTGGCATCAGGTGGAGCTCATCGTGGCCATAAGAAAGGAGCATCCCCGCTTAAGCAAGCACAAGATAGCAGTTATCCCGGCGAGGGATCACGGGATAACCCTCTCGATCATGATGCCGTCCTGTTAATGGCCGCTACCGAGGTTATCCCGGCGAGGGATTTGGGGACAACCCTCTCCTCCTCCGCCGCGGGAAGGATCACCAAGGGAATTGTTCAATATGTACCGCAAGGTGAAGGCATGCCATCTAAATTTTGTAGTGAACCCTCTTGCCGGAGAAGTATGTTCAATATGTACCGCAAGGTGAAAGCATACCATCGCCTCTCCTCCTCCACCGTGGGAAGGATCACCAAGGGAATTGTTCAATATGTACCGCAAGGTGAAGGCATGCCATCTAAATTTTGTAGTGAACCCTCTTGCCGGAGAAGTATGTTCAATATGTACCGCAAGGTGAAAGCATACCATCGCCTCTCCTCCTCCACCGTGGGAAGGATCACCAAGGGAATTGTTCAATATGTACCGCAAGGTGAAGGCATGCCATCTAAATTTTGTAGTGAACCCTCTTGCCGGAGAAGTATGTTCAATATGTACCGCAAGGTGAAAGCATACCATCGCCTCTCCTCCTCCACCGTGGGAAGGATCTTGAAGAGAAAGGGACTCTACAACCAGAGGATCTCGCGCAAGAAGGCAAAGGCCGCCAAGCGACGCATACGGCGCTTGTGAGCGGAGAGATGGACGGGTAAAGCCTTTCCCGGCTTCCTCGTCCAGCCAGACACCAAGCACTTGAGGTTCGGGGGGAAGAAGTTCTATCAGTTAACGGCCATAGACTGTTTTTCCCGCATCTCCTTCTGCCGCGTCTACTCCTCTGCCGGTTCTGCCTGTGCCCGGGCCTTCC